>NZ_NOXV01000236.1 GCF_002251835.1 Flavobacterium cyanobacteriorum | reverse complement strand
TAACTTTTGTGCTGAAAAGCCCGCCCATCACCAATCTGCAAAACGTTGGCGGTAATTCTAAAATGACGGTGCTTCATTGAAAGAACTGCAAAACGGACGACAATTTTAATTACATTTGAGAGATGAATTTAAAGGATAAAAACAAGTATAAATCGGTCTTCAAAAAGGAGCTTGACAAGTTTGCGGACAAGCTCGAAAAATATGTTTCTACCGACAATGGCGACTGGACTGTAAAGGGTTTTATTGACGTTTACAAAAACATCTATACGATTTCCTCTGACACCAAAATCGTTTCAAAAATTCTTGAAATACACATCTTCCCGCAAATTTTGCAGTTTGCAGACAGCATCGGTTACAAAATCATTCTTGCCGAAAAACAAAATTGGTATCCTGACTTGACTTTCGTTAAAAAGGACAATGAAGAAGTAAAATTTGCACTTGACATAAAAACCACTTTCAGACGAAACGATAAAACGGCAGGTTTTACGCTTGGCAGTCACGGTGGATATTTCAAAGAAAGAGATAAGGACAAGAATATTCAGTTTCCTTACAATCAATACACGGGACATTATTGCTTGGGCGTTATTTACACCCGGACAGATGTTTCAGACGACCTTGCCGAAACAGAGATTTATCAAGTTCAGGAACTTCAAGAAGAATATGAAACGCCAAACAAAAAGGTTGGTGAGCGTTCGGTTACGACAGTTAAGAACTTAAAATCCATTACTTCGGTAATCAAGGACTTTGACTTTTTCGCAGCAGAGAAATGGAAAATTGCAAGCGATAAACAAGGTTCGGGCAATACAGCAAATATTGGTTCAATCTTCGACATTGAAGACCTGAAAAATGAAAATGGGATTTTTAGCAAGTTAGGAGAAGAATGGTTTGACGAATACTGGATAAATCACGGTTCAGCTACAATGGTAAAGGACGGAAAGCCGACTAAAATTACCACGCTTAAAGATTTCTTGGAGTTCAAAGGCAGAACAGACCTTTGGGATAAAATCGTTTCTAAAACTTCTAACAAGAAAACGAAATGAGAGTAATCGTTCCACCAATAAAAAGTCAGGGCATAAAAACCAAGTTAGTTCCTTGGATAATGGAACTTGCCCCAAAAGTTTCGGGCAAGTGGATTGAGCCATTTCTTGGAACTGGTGTAGTTGCTTTTAATTCGGGTTACAAAAAAGCTATTCTCAACGACACTAATCCCCACATTATCAATTTTTACAAGGGTATTCAAGACAAGACAATAACTGCACCTTTAATGAAACAATATCTCGAAAGAGAAGGCGAGTTATTGAGCAAAGCTGAGAATAACGGTTACGAACATTATTTGAAAGTGCGGACACGTTTTAATAGCGGAGAGTTTTCACCCTACGATTTTATTTTTCTTTCTAGAGCGGGTTTCAACGGAATGATGCGATTTGGAAGCAAGGGAAATTGGAACATTCCATTTTGCAAAAAGCCAGACCGTTTTGCACAAGCATACATTACTAAAATTACAAATCAGGTTGCGACAGTTTCGCAAATCATACAGCCAGAACCAAAGTGGACTTTTCACAACAAATCGTTTGCAGACATTATTCCGCTTGCGACAGAGAATGACATTATCTATTGCGACCCACCATATTACGGCAGACACGTTGACTACTATAACGGATGGACAGAGCAAGACGAAGAACTTTTATTCAATTTGCTTTCCGAAACAAAAGCAAAATTTATTCTTTCCACTTGGCATCATAACGACTGGAGAGAGAACGAAATGATTAATAAGTTTTGGAGCAGGTTCAACATCGTAACCAAAGACCATTTTTATCATAACGGTGGCAACATTGAGAACAGGCGAACAGTTGTTGAAGCATTGGTTTGCAACTTCGACACAGACAACTTTGAAACCCACAATCACGGACTGAAAGTGCAAACAAAACCTGAACAATTAGCAATACACTGGGACGAATGAGAAGAAGAACTACCGCNGTTTTAAAATGTTGGCTAACGCCCCAGGCGATTTGCGAAGTGATTTGCATTTTGCAGGCCGCTTTGTTGCCGGACAGTCCCGAAGGGCTGGCCGGGGTAAATCGCCTGGGGCGTTGTGCGGGAAGCCCGTAGGGATTTCCGCACAACGTTTTGGCGCTTGGCGAAGGCGGAGATTTTTAGCACTAAACTTCATTAAATGCACAATGCTTGAATTTTGCGCTTCACTTTCATAGAAGCACAAAACCCCCGCTTTTGCAAAACGGCTGTTATAGGGCGTTTTTCTTGTCATTTGTAATAATAATACCAATTGCTTTCGTAGTTTTTATCAAAATTTTCTTTGCTGTCCAAATAAACCTGAATGTCAGTTCTTTTGAAATAATTGAATTCGTCAAATGGTTTTATGAAGTCAAAGAATTTGTCTGCCCACATTGTTTTAATTTCAGGCTTATCATATTCTTTAACTTTCTCGTCTGTAAACATAAAAAATGTTGGAATATTAAAACCTATTGATATTGTCCAAATGTCTTTGTTGTCAAACGAATTAATAAATTCTTCCGTCTGTTTTTGAGTTATTTTATATGTCGCTTCAAGCTTTGCAATTGGTTTAAATGCACCATAAATAACAAATACATTGTCTGTTAAATAAATACCGTTCTTGTTAAGTCCGAAAATGTTTGAAAATGAACCGTTATTTTTTGAAAGGCCTTGTTGTTTAATTATTTCAGCAAATTTTTCTCCAATTGCTTTCTGTTTCGATTTGTCAAAGTATGAAATGTCGTTAGTCAAGAATTTGTTTTTTTCTTTTTCATATTCAAAGAAAATTTGAACTCTTGGTGTTTTATTGTCTAATGTGTCGTAAATGATATTAATTGTCTTTACGTTAAACGTCTTGTCTATCCACTCTGCGAGAGGAACAAACTCGGGCTTCATCCTTTCTGTCCCAAGGATTATTCGTTTTGTTTGTGTATACTCTTTGTCAGATGGTAATATCATTTTGTCGTTGTCGTCTTTTAAAATGCCCTATAACGCCCCAGGCGATTTGCGAAGTGATTTGCATTTTGCAAATC
>NZ_NOXV01000238.1 GCF_002251835.1 Flavobacterium cyanobacteriorum | reverse complement strand
AAAACTAACCATTCTTTTTTTTATTGTTTAGGACGCTATTGATAAAAGTTAAACTTTTGTAAAGATTCATTAAACAAAACCATGGCTGATGTTCTGTCGTAAATAAATAGTGGGTTGTTTTTTGGTTGGAAAGAAAGCCCCTGCAAATTTTGCATGGGCTTTCTGTTATTCTGTAATTTTAATTTCAAACATTTTATCCCAGTTTTTGCCAGTAACAAAAATAGTTTTAGTTTTCGGGTTATAGGCAATGCCGTTTAGCACATCAAGCTCAGCGTGCTGGGTTACTTTCTTTTTAAGTTCAGCAAGGTTTATCACAGCCTCAACAGCTCCCGTTTCAGGGTCAATAACCGCAATAGCATCTTTTTGGTAAATGTTGCCGTATAGTTTTCCGTTTATCCATTCCAGCTCATTCACTGATTTGATTTTGCTGCTGTTGGTATACACGTTCAGGTAGTCTTTCTCTTTCAGGCTTTGCGGGTCGAGTATCCAAATTTTTTCAGTACCGTCGCTCTGGTACAGGCTTGTTCCGTCATTAGCCAGGCCCCAACCTTCAACATTTTTGAAATACGTAAATTCCCTTTCTTGCTGTAAGTTATCGGCATTATATACATAACCGGTATTTTCACGCCATGTAAGCTGGTAAATTTTATTATTAAGGACGGTAATCCCTTCGCCAAAAAATTTTCCCCAAAGGTTTACCTGTTTGTACACTTTACCGGTACGATAATCTGTTTTCCGCAGGTTTGATTCGCCATATTGCCCTGTGCCTTCAATTAAAGTGTCCCTGTAAAATTCAAGCCCCTGTGTATAAGCCTGGATATCATGAGGATAAATATTAACTATTTCATATTTCAGCAATTTTGGGGTAACATCGCTCACCAGCTCAATCCTTCCTTCAGTTTCGGCAGTATCACCTTCATAATACACCACCGCCTTGATATTCTGGTAACCCAACTTACGCCCGGTCAAGGGGAGTACAAACGCAGCATTACCCCTGGCAGTGCCCGCTTTAGCCTCATTTACAAAATAAACAACAGAGTCAATCGCTTTCTTCTGGGTATTTATAACAGAAAGCTCCACTTTTTCGGAAGGGTTATACTGCTCTTTAAGCGCAGCGGTATCAATACTGAATAAATTATTTTTATCGGTTTTATCATCGCCGCAATAGCTCATGGCAGCGCCCAATAAAATGAATGCTAATAGGTTACGTTTTTTCATGGTTTCTTTTATGATACAGCCAATATACAATTACATTTTATAACTGGCAATTTGCCTTGCAAAAATATAAAAAGGTTGTATCTTTGCGCCGGCAAGTCCTACACGACCAGCTCCTGCAGACTCCTCCAGGGTGGGAACACAGCAAAGGTATGCGGTTGTAGCGGTGCGATGTAGGCCGCTTGCCATTTTTTTATTCTACACCATTCCTTTTTTTCAGGGCCCAAACACCAGGCACACTATCCGTCCGTTTTCCCGCTTTCCGTTATATCCCTCCGCTGCGCTGCGGGATGCCACTACAATCGGGGGCAAAACCCGTCTTCTGGCATTCTTTCTGCACCCCTACCACTGCAAATTCATCAAAAAAATGTACTTTAGCCCGCATGAATAAAGTCATACTGATCACCGGCGCCTCATCAGGAATTGGGAGAGCCATCGGTGAGTATCTCAGCCAGAAAGGGTTTATTGTATATGGGACCAGCCGTAACCCCGAGCGTGTCCAGCACCCGGTTTTTCCGCTGCTTACCCTTGATGTCCGCGATGCCACCAGCATTAAACAGGCCGTAGCCGAAATAACAGGTAGGGAGGGCAGGCTTGATGTGCTTGTTAATAATGCAGGTGTAGGCATTACCGGCCCCCTGGAAGAAATACCTACCCCCGAAATAAGGAATACTTTTGAAACGAACCTTTTTGGGCCTATCGAGGTAATGAAAGCCGTCCTTCCGCAAATGCGCAGCCAGAAAGCTGGGCTTATCATTAATATAACCTCTATTGCAGGCTATATGGGGTTACCTTACCGGAGTGTCTATTCAGCGTCAAAAGGGGCATTAGAGCTTATCACGGAGGCACTGCGGATGGAAGTAAAGCATTTTGGCATCAGGGTAGCCAATGTGGCACCCGGCGATTTTGCTACCAATATTGCAGCTGGGCGCTATCATGCCCCGCTGGTTAAAGGCTCTGCTTATGAAGTGCCTTATGGTACTACGCTTGAAATGATGAACACCCACGTAGACAGCGGGAGCGATCCTGTAAAAATGGCTGAAGCCGTGCATGCCATTATTACTGACCCTAACCCCCGTATTCATTATAAAGTAGGAGCGTTCCTGCAAAAATTTTCAATTGTGCTGAAACGCGCGCTGCCTGATAAAATGTATGAAAAAATGCTTATGAAGCATTATAAATTGTAGTTTTGCACCAATTTAAAACACAACGATATTTATGAAATTTTTTATTGACACAGCAAATCTCGACCAGATAAAGGAAGCGCAGGAACTTGGCGTTCTTGACGGTGTTACTACAAACCCTTCGCTTATGGCCAAAGAAGGGATAACTGGCAAAAACAATATTTTGAAGCATTATGTGGATATATGCAATATTGTTGAGGGCGATGTTAGCGCCGAAGTTATTGCCACTGACCTTGAAGGCATGATAAAAGAAGGTGAGGAACTGGCCGACCTGCATGAACAGATTGTGGTAAAACTGCCCATGACCAAAGACGGCGTTAAAGCCTGTAAATATTTTTCTGATAAAGGTATCAAAACAAACGTAACATTGGTGTTTTCTGCAGGGCAGGCACTTTTGGCTGCCAAGGCAGGCGCTACTTATGTTTCGCCATTTATAGGCCGCCTCGATGATGTATCTACTGATGGCCTTAACCTGATACAGGAAATAAGGGAGATATATGATAATTATGGGTTTGAAACCGAGATACTGGCCGCATCGGTTCGCCATACCATGCACATTGTAAATTGTGCCAAGATAGGCGCTGATGTAATGACGGGGCCGCTTTCAGCCATAACCGGGCTGCTCAAGCACCCGCTGACTGACCTGGGCCTGGCACAGTTTATTGCTGACTACGAAAAAGGCAACAAACAATAAAAGTTACTTTTAAAATCCCGGTGTACAACGCCGGGATTTTTTAGATAAACTCCTCCTCTGTGAGCTGCTTATTGATGAGCGCTCCTGCCTTATTACCCGAAGCAACAGCATTGGCTACCGAACGGAACAGGCTGAGGCAGTCGCCGGCGGCATATATTCCGGGTACTGAGGTTTCCATGCATTTGCTTACCTGTATAAAGCCTTTTTCCGTCATTTCGCAGCCCAGCTGTTCCGGCACTCCGCATTGCTGTATAAACGGAAGCTGTGTAAACAAAGCGGCCAGCTTTTCAGGCATTGCATCTTTAAAGTGGAGCTGTTGTATACACCCGTTGTCATGCTCAATGTAATCTATTGCATTTTCAACTACAATTACACTATTTTTGTTTAGGAGGCGAACCTGCTCTGGGTTCAGCGTGCTGGTGCCATTGGTGAACAGTGTAAGGTCTTTGGTCCATTGCCTTATAGTTTTAGCCATTTCAAAGGCGGTATCGCCGTTGGCAAGTATACCGGTTTTCCTGTTCCTGATTTCATAGCCGTGGCAGTAAGGGCAGTGCAGGATTGATATGCCCCAGCATTCAGAAAAACCCTCAATGTTCGGGATGGTATCGGTTATGCCTGTAGCAAATAATACTTTACGGGAAAGAAATTCACCTTCCTTTTCAGTACTGACTTTAAACAGGTTATCAGCAGGTACCACATTGGTAACCAGTCCTTTCATGAACCGTACTGAAGGGTAGTATTCTGCCTGGGTACGGGCTTTCTCATGAATGGCCCGGGGCTTGCTGCCATCATTGGTCAAAAAGTTATGTGAGTGGGCAGCCTTCCTGTTGCAGGGGTTACCGCTGTCAATTACCAAAACGTTCCGTAGGGCGCGGCCCAGGGAAAGCGCCGCCGAAAGCCCTGCATAACTGCCTCCTGCAATCACTACATCATATACCTCCATGTGCTGTTACTTTACTATAAAGTTATCACAGTGCGGCCGGAATATGGGCTTATTTAACTAAAACTTAAATGCTACATCATCGGTTATTGGCGAAAATTTACTTTTAGGTGCCGGTTTTGTAGTGTTTTTGTAGTGAAGCTATACGGTGTGAGTAGGGATGCACCGGCTGCGGCCATATAGCCCTGATAGCNCTTTTATGCAAGAAAAACGTAAAAAAACCGTCTCAAGTTGTGAGACGGCTTCTATTTTTATACTTACACAGTTAGTGAGATACTACCGTATTAGTTGTCTTTCTCCTGAGCTAATTCTATCCAATAAATCTATTTTGTTTTTTGAAATTAATTTAGTTTCAAAAATAGGTGGAGGCAAAAATTCGATAATAGGATTGTTTTTATCAGATTTCAACTTTAGTTCTTCAGCTAGTTTTTTAACATTAATATATTCGACATCAATATGTTTTAGCCACAAATCATTGTAGTTTTTAATGAAATTTATTATTTGTTTTAGTTTAAATATGATGTGACTTTGACTATTATCAATTTTTTTTAAAAAATTGTTTATGTCAATTGTATAAAATCCTTTTCCCTTGTCTACTTCAATTATATATTGATTGTAACTAACATATTTTTCACAAATACTTATAATTTTATAAAGGATGTAAATATCAATTTTGTATTGAATGTTTGGAATTATAGTTTTGTCAATATCATATTTAATTTTAAATTCATTTAGCACATAATCAAGTTTTTTGTATAAAGATGATGGTCTTCTACTGTTACCCATATTAAAATTGATACCGTAGTTAGAATTTAATAATATGTAAAAATCCTTTTTAATATCTTCTTCTTCATCATATTGATTTCCATTCTGTTCATCATTTAGCACGAAAAAACTTTTTGAATTTTTTAAATTCAATTTTAAATATTCAGTTACAAGATTATCAGTTATTTTAAACTTTGAATTTGATAATACTATTGACAAAAGCCTTTGTTGTAATAAATAACTTTCTGTATTAATGTTAATTATACCTGCCCAACCATCATCTTTACTTTCACGTTTTGGATTTATTACAATCGGAATTTGATATGAATCATTCTTTAGTACACGACAAAAAACATAATTGATTAAAAATCAATAAAATA
>NZ_NOXV01000124.1 GCF_002251835.1 Flavobacterium cyanobacteriorum | reverse complement strand
AAAAAACCGTCTCAAAATTTAAGTATTGAGACGGCTTCTTTTTTATTGCAAGCTATATAATATTATTGCTTAACTATTTTCTTTGTCATTGTTCCCTGGTCTGACGATACAGTCATTAAGTACATACCTGCAGAAAGGTCAGAAACATTAATCTGTGCTTCAGCTACATTATTAAATTTAACTGATTTCACAATACGGCCATTAAGGTCAGCTATTTCAACACCATTCACAAGGATGTTTTCAGCATTGGCGATGTTAATAACATTTGTAGCCGGGTTAGGGAATACCGAAAGCTTAGAAGCTAAAGCCTCGTTAGTACCCGCAGTAGCGTTAACTACAATATTATCAAGAGCAATAACACCAAAATTAGTATTCACATGTGCAGGAGCAGTATAACGGAAACCTATTACGTAAGTACCTGTTGTATTAGGTGTAAAAGTATGCGTTTTTTGCTCATAAGTAGTGCTGGCATAGTCATTGTAAGTAGCAAGGGTATTAGTCTGGGCTGCAACGGTAGCGGCATTACCCCATGTAACCTGAAGATTATTAACATTACCGGCACCGGCAAGAGCAATCTTCCTCATAAAATAAGACAAAGTTACTTGTTGTCCACCAGTCAGATTAATAGGCCTTGAAAAAAGCCATGCATCAGAAGCTCCGCCGCTTCTACCAGCAACAATTACGTTGGTACCTTCCTGTGCCGGATACGTTGTGCTGGCACTTTCTATATCCCAATCTGTACCTGTAGTGCCCGGCAGGGAAGACCAACCAAGGAAATCTACATTGGTTTGCCCTTCAAATCCCATGCTGTAAGGAATATTGGCAGGTGGGAAAACAGAGTTGAAAGATATAGGGCCTGTCCAGTTACTGAAGTTACCTGCACCGCAAACAGACCTTACATAAAATGAGTATACGGTTCCTGGTGTTAGCTGTGTGAATGTAGCATTGGGTGCAGTAGGAGTAGGATCAAGAATTGTACCAGTACCCTGTGTAAATCCGATAGGCCCATATTCTACCTGGTAACCCGTAGGAGTACCAAGAGTAGGAGCTGTCCAGCTGATGCCAACTGAAGTTGTTGTGGCTGAAGTGTACTGGAAACCGGCCGTAGGAGCAAAACAGCTCTGAGCCGTAAATGTTATCTGGAAAGAAAAAGCCGCGGCTGACCATCTGTTATCCCAAACAATAAAATAGGTTGTCCCTGCTGAAACTGCAAGATTTGATATTCTTGTTCTAAAATCAGTAGCCGAAATGTCATCATTTTGTGCAACACATGTAAAACCAAGGCAAGAGCCGGAAAGTACCCGTACTCTCGTATCGGTAGTAGCAACTGGATTTGCTGCAATTCCAGTGTCAATTGTTAATAAGCCTGACTGCGTTGGTGTAAAACTGTACCATAAAGCTGCAGGTGTAGTAGCATTGCCGTCAGCAAATGTACATATCTGGGCAGCGGTGCCGGTTGGGAATGTACCTGTAACAGCCGGTGCGCTAAAAGTACCGCCCGTAGTAGGTATCACAGTGGCAGCACCACAACTTAGCTGCGCATTCGCATTAAATAGAGAGCCCAGGAAAAGAGTCCCTAAAAGTAATTGTTTTTTCATGATGATAATTTTATAATTAACACCAAAAATAGTAAAAAAATGTTCATCTGCAACAGTATGTTATTACATATTAAAATTTTTATTAACATTTTATATATAGGCCTGCTGCTTCAGATAAAAATCAAGCAACACAATTGCAGCCATTGCCTCCACAATCGGCACAGCCCTCGGCACAACACAGGGGTCATGCCTGCCCCTGCCCTGCAGCCTTACTTCTCCACCTGCTCTGTTTATTGTGTCCTGCTCCCGCATTATTGTCGCAACCGGTTTGAACGCCACCCTGAAATAAATATCCATGCCGTTGCTTATCCCGCCCTGTATGCCGCCTGAAAGGTTAGTTTTTGTTGTGCCGTCAGCATTAAAAACATCATTATGCTCGCTTCCTTTCATCGTAGCGCCGCAGAAACCGCTTCCATATTCAAATCCTTTTACAGCATTGATGCTCAGCATCGCCTTTCCCAGTTCGGCATGCAGTTTGTCAAAAACTGGCTCACCCAGCCCCGCAGGCACATTTTGTAATACACAGGTAATGGTGCCGCCTACGGTATCCCCTTCTTTACGGATTCCCTTTATATATTCTTCCATGCGTGCGGCAGTGGCAGCATCAGGGCAACGGACACTATTACTGTCTGTAAGTGAAAAGTCGAGCTCCTGGTAAGGCTTATCCAACAAAATATCGCCTACTGATGAAACAAATGCATTGATTTTAATATCGGGAACCGCCTGCCGTGCTATTGCACCGGCCACTACACGGCTCACCGTCTCGCGGGCCGAACTCCTGCCTCCGCCCCTGTAATCCCTCAGGCCATACTTTTTATCATACACATAATCGGCGTGCGATGGGCGGTACACATCTTTAAGGTGTTCATAATCTCCGGGCTTTTGGTTTTTATTCTCCACTATAAACCCTATCGGGGCACCCGTTGTCCTGCCTTCAAAAATACCTGACAAGAACTGCACCTCGTCAGGTTCCCTGCGCTGGCTTACAATAGCCGATTGCCCCGGCCGCCGCCTGTTAAGCTCGTGCTGCACTGCCGCCAGGTCAATCGCTATCCCGGGCGGGCAGCCGTCAATAACACCGCCTACTGCCACACCATGTGATTCTCCAAAAGTGGTAATCCTGTAAAAATCCCCAAATGTATTTCCTGCCATACGCTAATTGTAACCTTATATTATATCAATATCATGCCAAACGCAATTATGATAATCCAACCAACTCTTTGGAGCAGCAAGCAAAGGGCCAGTCTGCTAAGGTATGGTCCCNAATAAGTGTACTTCTGTTGGTTTTAGCACATCAGCCATGCTTTTGCCAATATAATGTTAGTGGCTGTTTTTTATTATGTCAGAACAAAAAGCGCCAATATTGATTTTACACGGCTCACAACAACCTTATTTGTCTATTGGTAGGCATTATGGTGGAGTTAAAGCCTTTGGATATGAATACGTTTATATGCAACCACAAGACGCATTTTTACGAAAGGATTATGTCAAACAGTACAATAAGCACAAAAAGGCTGGGCATAGTTGGGAAAGTTTTATAGAGTTCGTTAAGTCTATGAAATAGCCACTAACGGTTTCGAGATTGATTTAGTTGCGGACTTTGAAAACTAAAACTTTAAAATAAGATAAAATGAAATTAGAAAACGAAAACTCGAATGAACCACAAAACCCGCAATTGAATATAGGTGCTGTTAGCGGTAGTTTAAATAACATATATCTATTTAAAGTACGAGATTTTACAACAACATTATTAGGTAGATTTGAAGATGGTAAATACTTTATTCAACGTGGAGACGGCACAAAGTACGAATATGATGAATATAGAGTTGTTTGGAAACGTAAATTAAATTGCCACTAACGTTTCTGCGCTTGGCGAGGTGCGGGACTTTTACCCACAAAGCCACAAACGAAGTACAAATTTTAAACAAACACGAATATGTCAAACGAAAAAACAAACCCCGCATCTTGCCAAACGGCTGTTAGCGGTTCGGCTTTTTCAATCCACGATTTGAAGTGCGGAAACATTTTAAATTACGATACAGCAGAAGGAGAAATTTTGCCTATCGTAATTGGCTGGCAAGACCTTAAATGGATTACCGAAGACCCGAAAGGATTTAACCTTGTTCATTCGCCTATTCCATTAACCGAAGAATGGCTTTTGAAATTTGGATTTTCCGACAAAGACTACAAAAAAGGATACATAGGTAAAGACTTTAAAAGTGGTGGAATGATACTTGATTTTGTGTTGTCAAAACCACATATAAAAGGCAAATGGAATACAACTTATACTTTCAATTTTGAGGGTCATGGATTTAGCAAAATGGAATTTGTCCACGAGTTGCAAAATTTCTACTTCTGTTTAACTGGTGAGTGGCTGTCTTTAAGCTGACCGCTAACGTTCCCACGCTTGGCGAAGGTGGCGTTTTTACCACAAATGC
>NZ_NOXV01000279.1 GCF_002251835.1 Flavobacterium cyanobacteriorum | reverse complement strand
CGCCGCAAAAGCGGGCGGCGGGGAGGATGCCGCTCCCATCAGGGCTATGCATCCACATAAGGGCATGCAAGCCGTCTTTAGCGCGTTTTTTCTGTTAAAATTACTAATAAGCCATCAATTCTGCCAGTGCGGTTTCAAAGCGTTGTTTGGGCAGGTACTGGTCTTCCAGGGCTTTAGTGAACGGTATAGCGCTCTCCAGGCTGCCTACACGCTTTACCGGGGCGTCAAGGTACTCAAAGCACTCTTCCATGATCATTGCCGAGATATCGCTGGCCACACCGCCAAACAATGTATCTTCCTGAAGGATAATCACTTTACCTGTTTTTTTCACTGATTTAAATATAGCTTCCGTATCAAGCGGCTGTAGTGTGCGAAGGTCAACAAGGTCGGCCTTTATGTCCGGATTTTTGTCTAAAGTTTCAAGCGCCCAGTGTACTCCCGCGCCAAACGAAATTATGGTAACATCCTCACCTTCTTTTAGTAACGATGCCTTACCGAAAGGCAAAGTGTAATAATCTTTCGGCACATCCTGGTATATGCTACGGTATAAAGCCTTGTGCTCAAAGAACATTACCGGGTTAGGATCGTTTATTGCCGTAGCAAGCAAACCTTTGGCATCATAGGGGAATGCCGGGTAAACTACTTTAAGCCCCGGTGTTTTGGTAAACCACGCCTCGTTCGTCTGTGAGTGGAAAGGCCCCGCCTGTACCCCTGCCCCGCAAGGCATACGCACTACAACATCAGCCTTTTCCTGCCAGCGGTAGTGCACTTTGGCAAGGTAATTTACTATAGGGTTAAACCCGGTGGAAACGAAATCGGCGAACTGCATTTCAATAACTGATTTGTAGCCGTTTATAGATAATCCCATGCCTGTGGAAACAATAGCCGACTCACAAATTGGGGTGTTGCGCACGCGGCCTTTACCGAACTCTTTCACAAAGCCCTCGGTAATCTTGAAAGCCCCGCCATATTCGGCAATGTCCTGCCCCATGATTACGAGGTTCTCATGGCGCTCCATACTTTGCCTTAACCCCTGTGATATCGCATCAATCATCCGTATATTTTCAGCTTCTGATGAAGCTTTAACTTCCTCAAATTGATAGGGTTTGTAAACATCATTTAATTCTTCGCTTAGACTGGCAACAATAGCCGGTTCAGCCGAAGCCTGCTGGTAATGCTCGTCTATTTCTTTCTTCAGTTCGGAACGCATTGCATCATCCTGCTCATCGGTCAGCACGCCTTCTGCCTTTAGGTAGTTGCGGTAATTATCTACCGGGTCTTTTATCGCCCACATATCCATAAGCTCCTGCGGAACGTATTTAGTGCCGCTCGCCTCCTCATGCCCACGCATCCTGAAGGTCTTGAACTCCAGCAGCACCGGGCGTGGGTTCTGGCGCATAGAAGCAACAATGTCGCTTAACTGTGTGTATACTTCAAGTATGTTATTACCATCTATTATGTGCGATTCCATGCCGTAGCCAATGCCTTTGTCGGCCAGGTTTTCGCAGCGGTATTGCTCGTTGGTAGGGGTACTAAGCCCGTAGCCGTTGTTCTCGATGATAAAAAGCACCGGGAGGTCCCACACGGCGGCAATGTTCAGCGCTTCGTGGAAATCGCCCTCGCTCGTAGCGCCCTCACCGGTAAATACAGCGGTAACTTTACCGTTGTTGCTCAGCGTGTTAGCCAGCGCAATACCATCAGCAACGCCCAGCTGCGGCCCTAGGTGCGATATCATGCCTATGATCTTAAACTCCTGTGTACCAAAGTGGAAAGAACGGTCGCGGCCCTTGGTAAAGCCGTTGGCCTTGCCCTGCCATTGCGAGAACAGGCGGTACAGCGGAATGTCGCGCCCGGTAAAAACGCCCAGGTTGCGGTGCATGGGCAGGATGTACTCATCTTTGTCTAAAACGGCGGTAACACCCACAGCAATAGCCTCTTGCCCTATGCCGGAAAACCACTTTGACACCTTACCCTGACGGATGAGGATAAGCATCTTCTCCTCTATGAGGCGTGGTTTTATTAATTTCGTATATAAATCAAGTAATTGTTCGTTGGTTAATTGTTTTCTGTCGAAATTCATGTTTGTTATTGAATTATCGTTATTTTTTTGTGCACCCCAAAAGTAAGAAAATAACAGGAGCTGGAGGAAATGTGATGAAAATATTTTGTTTGAAAAAATTTTTGTAAGGGGATTTTTCGTAGGTTTATCATTCTACCTTATACATTTAATGAATAACAAATTTGATCTCATCGAACTACAGCACTTTTTAACATTATTAAAGAATGCAAAAGAAAGTCAGTCAATTGAAAGTTATATCTACATAAAGAATATTTTAAACACAATTGAGTTTCCAATACCGTGTGTAATTTTTCCTAAAGGCACTAAGTTAGTACGAACACGAGTCCATCGAGATAATGAAGATTTTTTTAGTTCCGTTGGTGAATTATCATATAGAAAAGACATACAGAACATTAAATTTTTTGGAAGAGCTAATGAACCAGGTCAATCAACTTTCTATTGTGCAAATGATGATTCAATTTCTATCCCTGAAACAAGCGAAATAATCCGTCAAAATATAGACAAGGAATATGAATATCTTACAACAGGGCTATGGATTGCTAAAGAAAATCTTCTATGCGTTAGCCTGCTTACTAATGATGACATAAAAGACCAGCATAAAGAATTAGAGGAAATAAGTAAAAGTTTTTCAAATTTAGCTAAAGAATAAAATGATGAAAATTCCCGAGTTGTACAAGAGATGATTCAATTTTTGTCTAAAGAGTTTTCAACAGAAGCAAGAGGTGATTCAAAACATTACAAAATAACTACTGCATTCACTAATTATGTATTTGACACTATTGAGCAGGCTGATGCGATCATATATCCGAGCACAGTAAACAAATTAAAAGGGTTTAATTTTGTATTACCACCATATATAGCAGATCAAAAGTTACAATTTATTGCTGCAAATAGACGTAAAATGAGTAGAATTAGTACTACTAATTATGTAGAAACAGAATTTATTGAGTCAGTATCTGTTGAAGGAGATATAATCGTGTGGCCTTTAAATAACATTTAAATGTCTTTACTAACTTTATGTTATTTATAAATTTAAAAAAACTGTATTATGTATGATGAAATAGTTAAAGAGTTTAGAGAAAGAAAAAGAAACTTTTCTGAACTGCATATATCTCATTGTCTTGCTCAGGATAATCTTGTCGGAGCGATAAAAGTCGCAGCTAAGGCTATTGATAAAAAAGGTAAGATTAATAGTCATCAAAGACGTGTTGGAAGAGAGAATCTAGACAAATTTGCTTCTGGATTAGTTGTCGAAAAATCTAAAATAGAGAAAGCTAAATCTTTCGATGATTTATTATCTGTAATAGAAAGTATTGACTCAGAACGTATTGGAGTACTCACTAAATATGATACTGCATTACGAATTGGTGCTTTTCGTAAATTATATCCCGACAAGGTTTATTTACATGCTGGAACTAAAATTGGAGTGAGATATTTGTTGGGTAAGGCTGCCGTTAAAGGAAGAAAATGTATATCTATTAATCAGTTACCTCCAGAACTATTAGAATTTGATTTAACTGCTTCAGAGTTAGAAGACCTTTTTTGCCATTATAAAACAGCGTTTAAAGATGGTTGTTTTACTGCCAAAGATTCAAAAGGAAATTCTTTTTCTTCTTGTTAATCAAGCTAAATAACCAACATAAAATTTACTAAAACCCAATGCCAAAAATAATCGCCGCATTCAACATGACACTTGATGGTAACTGTGACCATACCGCAGGCATACCTGATGCCGAAGTACACGATTATTACACACAGTTGTTGAATGAGTCGGGTGCAATACTGTACGGCAGGACAACCTATGAACTTATGCAATACTGGCGGCCCATGATAAATAATCCTACAGGTGAAAAATCTATGGACGATTTTGCCAGGGCTATAGACAGGATACCTAAGATCATCTTTTCAAGCACGCTAACGGAAACAGGCTGGGACAGTGCAACACTGGCAACCAAACCGCTTGAACAAGTAGTAGCAGAACTCAAACAGCAACCGGGCAGGGATGTTTTGGTCGGCAGCAGGAGCCTTATTATACAATTAGCCAACCTGAACCTGGTCGATGAATACCAGCTTTGCATTTTTCCTGTTATTGCTGGGCCAGGGCTGCAATTGTTTGACAACATAAATGACAGGACAGTATTAAATCTTATCAAAACTAAGACGTTTGATGGTGGATCGGTGCTGCATTACTATAAACCAGCTTCATCAGGCTCAAATAATTAAGCTGCTACCTGCCAACAACTTCCTCCCATTCAAAAAAAAATCATTATAAGTGCATTTACTGCCTTAAGGTTATAAACAATTAACTAAATTAAATCTACGCAACTCAAATGTCCCAGCTTAACCCACCACAAATGAAAAATCTGCTTTTGTTTTTTTTCTGGCCCCTGGCTTTATTTTTCTCTGAGGGAATTATTTCAATAACCACAACAGGGAGCCAAAATAAAGAATCGCTGTCAGTAATAATAAATGATTCTTCATTTATGACAAGGATTTAAAAAATTACCTTTATAAAAAAACCGTAAAAATTTTTGTTTATGTTAACAGTGTTAACTAAATTTGCGGCATGGGTATTAAAGAAAGAAAACATAAAGCAAAGGAAGACCTTCGGAAAGCCATTCTTAATGCCGCCAGGGAAATATTCCTGGAAAAGGGCTATGACAACATGTCTATCCGGAATATAGCCGACCGCATTGAGTATAGCCCAACAACCCTTTACATATATTTTAAAGATAAGGGCGAAATATTTTTCGCGCTGCATAATGAAGGGTTCCAGTTGTTGAATCAAAAAATGGCTGTCCTGGCTGCCGTCGCGGATCCCATGGAGCGATTAAAGGCTATGGGTAAAATATACATGGCTTTCGCAATGGACAACCCAGATTATTATGACCTCATGTTTGTACAGAGGGCACCCCTGAACTGCATAGAGCAGGAAGGCTGGAGTGAAGGACATACCTCATTTAAATTCCTTGAGGCAACTGTAGCAGAATGCATGAAAACCGGGACACTAAAAAAGGATGACCCGGAGGTGGTTGCCTTTGTAATCTGGTCTTTCATGCACGGCATGTGTACCCTCAACAACAGGGACAGGTGCATGATATTTGATGAGGACAGGCGTACACACATCTTATCGACATCATATGAATCATTCTTAAAGATTATTGAACTTTAATGTTTTTTTTCTTTATAAATTAACACTGTAAACTAAATTAATAACGTAAATATGTCTATACCATTAACCCGCAGCATAGCATGTATATTGCTGTTCCTCTGCCCCGGGCTTTTATTGGCGCAGGAGCCATTGGACAATTATATTGAACAGGGGCTGAAGAACAATACTGTTGTCCGGCAAAAAAACATCGCGCTGCAAACCGCGCTTGCCGCATTAAAGGAGGCAAAAGGATATTTCCTGCCTGATGTATCATTTAGTACCAGTTACCAAAGCGGCGAAGGTGGCCGATATTTTAATTTCCCGGTAGGAGACCTTGTGAACCCTGTATATGCCACCCTGAACCAGCTTACCGGATCCGGCAACTTTCCCCAACTTGAAAACATACGGTCTTACCTGAACCCGAATAATTATTATGACGCGCATGTACGCACAAGTGTGCCCATAGTAAATACGGATGTATATTACAATTACAGGATAAAGCAACAGCAGGCAGCCCTTCCGGAACATGAACTTGCTATATATAAGCGTGAACTTGTAGCCGGCATACGCAACGCCTATTATAATTACCTGATGATGCTCGAAAATATAGCTATCTATGAAAACGCACTGGCGCTGGTGAACCAAAACCTTAAAGTGAACGAATCACTGTACAGGAACGGCAAAGGGCTACAGGCCAATATAAAAAGGGCAGAATCTGAAATAGCAGGCTTAAATGCGCAGCTGCTTCAGGCGAAAAATGAACTTGATAATGCCCGGCGGTATTTTAATTTTCTGATTAACCAGAACCTTAATGCTCCGGTAGAAACCGTACCAGGAAATAATGCCGACCCTGAAAAGTATGCGGCTTTAATTAATATAAAGAACACACGCGAAGAATTACAACAGCTTGACCAGGCCCTTGAGATCAACAAAACAGCGCTGAAAATGGACCGTAGCTTCTGGATTCCTAAGATAAGTGCTTTCCTTGACTTGGGTTCTCAGGGAATTGATTGGGAATATAACGGCTATTCCAGGTATTATTTCGCAGGCATCCAGATGGATATAAAATTGTTCAAAGGCCAGGCCAATACACATAAGGCGCAACAGCGCAAACTGGATATACAGAAACTGGAGCTTGATAAAGAAAATATTACCCGCCAGCTTGATATGGCTTCTCAAAACGCACTCTCCAATTACTACTCCTCAAAAGCACAGCTTGAAGCTGCATCAGCAAATATCAAAGCTTCCGAAAGTTATTTCAGGGTCATAGAATCCGGGTACCGGCAGGGCGCTAATACGCTTATAGAATATATTGATGCCCGTAACCAGCTTACGCAATCGCAACTTTCCGGTAACATTGCCCGATACAGGGTACTTGCTGCGCTAACCGATATTGAACGTCAGAACGCAACCTATAAAATCAATCAAACCAATCAATAATGAAAACACTATATTTAAAATCTGCCATACTGGTTATAGCAGCTACACTATTGCCGGCATCATGCGGTAAGGATAAAGAACCGGAAAATAAAACTACTGAAACCATATCGGTAAAGACGGAACCCCTGGCAATGCAAACACTGGATAAAGAAATCATAGTATCAGGCCAATTTTCCACCGATGACGAAGTTGATCTGTCTTTCAAAACCGGTGGGCTCATCAAAAACATATATGTTAAAGAAGGCGATTATGTACAAAAAGGACAGGTGCTTGCCGAACTGGACCTTACCGAAATCGGATCAGGCACAGCACAAAGCCGGCTCGCCATAGAAAAAGCAACACGTGATTATAACAGGGTAATGGCGCTGTACAAAGACAGCGTAGCAACACTTGAACAGCTTCAAAATGCCAAAACACTTTTAAATATAGCCCAGGAACAAAACCAGGCGGCAAATTTCAACTATAAATATTCTAAAATCTACGCGCCAAAAAATGGATATGTCCTTAGGAAAACCGCTAATGCGGGACAACTGGTTAATCCCGGTGATCCAGTCATAAGGGTTAATGGCGCCGGGCAGGCTTCATGGATATTAAAGGCCGGTATCAGTGACCGCGACTGGGCAGCCGTTGCTGTCGGCGATAAAGCAACCCTGTCGTCAGAAACACTTGCGGGCAAAAACATCGGCGGGACAATTGTACGCAAATCACAGGGTATTGACCCTTACAGCAGTACTTTCTTTGTTGAAATAGGCATTGACAATAAAGTGAGCGGCCTGGCATCAGGCATGTTTGGATCAGCACGTATAGCAGCTTCCAACAAAACTAAAGCGTTTGTTGTGCCTTATGAGGCGCTAATGGATGCTAATGCCAAAACAGGATTTGTTTTTGTGACTAATGACGGCAAAACCGCAATAAAAGTACCGGTAGTTATTGACAGGATTACTAATGAAAAAGTAATCATTGCTTCCGGCCTCGAAGGATATAAATACCTTATTGTCACCGGCAATGCCTACCTTACTGATAAATCATCTATAAAAGTTATACAATAGCTATGAAAATATCTGAATATGCAGTAAGGAACTACCAGTTTACCCTGGTAATGTTCATCATGGCTATAGCCCTTGGTATCACAACATTACTGACCATGGGCAGGAGCGAAGACCCGTTGCTGAGCAGCCCAAATTTCACCGTAGTCGCTATATATCCGGGAGCATCGCCTGAAGATATAGAAGAGCTTATAGTGAAGCCTGCCGAGAAAAAAATCTACGCGCTTGAAAACATCAAAAGGATAAAAACCAATATACAGGATGGCGTAGCTATTTTTAATGTTGAATATAAATATAACAGCGATGTTGATGAGAAATACCAGGAGATAGTCCGCGAAGTAAACGCATTGAGGGAACAATTGCCACAGGATGTAAAAAGCCTGTATGTAGAAAAACAGATACCATCTGACGTAAATATAATACAGGCATCGCTTGTAAGTGAAAATGCCCCGGCTGACAAGATAAGGTGGTATGCTGAAAACCTTCAGGAAGAACTCGAAAAAGTTACCGAACTAAAGAATGTAGAGGTGCACGGCCTTGCCGAACCTATTGTAAGGGTTGACCTGAAGCTTGATAAAATTGCAAGGATGAATCTTCCGCTAAATGCAATAACCGGGAGCATACAAAGTGAAATTGCTAATATACCGGGGGGTAGTGTAGATGCGGGAAAACGGTCTTTCAACATTAAAACCAGCGGGAATTACAACTCACTGGACGAAATTGAAAATACAGTTGTTTATGCCGCTAATGATAAAAATATACTGCTCAGGGATATTGCGTCTGTACAAAATGATTATGATGAAACCAAACATATTGTCCGCTTAAATGGGCACCGTGCCGCATTAGTAACCGCCGCACTGAAAGAAGGTTTTAATATTTCTGAAATCCAGGATAAATATTTGCCTGTTATTGAAACGTTCAGGAAGACGTTGCCCCACAACATTGACCTGGTGCACAATTTTGACCAGGCTGACAATGTCAATAAGAGGCTCGAAGGCCTGGGGGTAGATTTTATAATAGCTATCCTCCTGGTGTCTATAACACTGTTGCCGCTGGGTTTAAGAGCCTCTATAATTGTTATGATATCCATCCCACTTTCCCTGGCTATTGGCTTAGTGTTGCTTAATTATTTAGGATATAATATTAACCAGCTGAGTATTGTAGGCCTGGTGGTGGCGCTGGGGCTGCTGGTTGATGACAGTATTGTGGTAGTAGAAAATATAGAACGCTGGATGCGTGAAGGGCACTCAAGGCTCGAGGCTACCCTTATGGGTACAAAGCAGATAGGTATATCTATTGTAGGGTGTACGGTGACCCTTATCATTGCATTCCTACCACTGGTTTTCCTTCCTGAGGCATCGGGCGATTTCATACGGGGGCTTCCTATGGCTGTTATTATGAGCGTTTTGTCATCAATGGTCGTGTCGCTCACCATTATCCCGTTTCTATCCAGCAGGATATTAAAGCAGCACGGGCCTGATTATAAAGGCAATATATTTCTGCGGGTACTCCAAAAAGGGATTCACGGTACCTATGCAAGGCTCCTTGACAAAGCCCTTGAACACCCCTGGAAAACAACGCTTGTGGCACTTGTCATATTCATCGGTTCATTGATGATGATCCCTGCCGTGGGTTTCAGCCTCTTCCCTGCTTCAGAAAAACCGCAGTTCCTGGTAAATATCTTGGCGCCGCTGCAAACCAATATAAAAGAAACCGACAGGATAACATTTGTAGTAGAAAAAGAACTTTCAAAAATTAATGATATTAAATATTATACTTCAAATGTAGGAAGGGGGAATCCACGTGTGTATTACAATGTGATACCTGCCAAAGATACGCCTGATTTTGCCCAGATATTTATACAAATGGATGAAGAAACCACTTCTGAGCGAAAATATGAAGTGATGGAATTGCTGCGGAAAAAATTCACCGGGATTCCTGATGCAAAAATCGAAGTCAAGAATTTTGAGCAGGGACCGCCTATTGTAGCGCCTGTAGAAGTCAGGCTATACGGTGAAAACCTCGATACGCTGAGGCTGCTGTCGGCAAGGGCCGAACGACTGCTCAAGGGTACATCCGGTACTATATATGTTACAAACCCTGTATCCAACCTGAAGGCCGATATAAGGATTAATATAAATAAGGATAAAGCCAGGATGCTCGGGATAAACACTGTAGACATAGACCGTACGGTACGGCTTGCCATTGCCGGCCTTAACCTGGGGAGTTTTACGGATAAAAATGACGATGAACGCAATATCATACTCACAGCGCCAAAGCTGGAAAAACCTACACTGTCTTCCCTTGACAAGGTTTATGTAAATAATAATAAAGGTACAGCTATACCCCTAAGCAGCATTGCAACAGTAGAAATGGAAAGCTCCCCTCTGTTCATAAATCATTACAATAAAATACGCACAGTTTCTGTATCGGCCTTTGTTGATAAAGACCATCTTGTTGACAATGTGATAACCGAGGTTATGGATAAGATGGATAAACTTCAGATGCCGAAAGGTTACAGCTACCAGATGGGCGGTGAATATGAAGCCAAAAAAGAATCTTTTGGCGGGTTTGAATCAGTTATAATTGTTACTGTTTTTCTGTTCATTGCTATTTTAATCTTACTTTTCAAAACTTTCAAAAGCACACTTATTGTGCTGTCCGTGATACCTTTAGGTATTGTTGGTGCAATTATTGCTTTATGGCTTACAGGCAATACGCTGTCATTTGTGGCGACCATCGGCCTAATAGCGCTTGCGGGGGTTGAAGTAAAAAATTCAATATTGTTTGTAGATTTCACCAACCAACTGAGGCAACAAGGGCACAGTGTGGAAGAGGCAATCCGAGAAGGTGGCGAAGTAAGGTTCCTCCCTATAATCCTTACATCACTCACTGCCATAGGAGGGCTGCTGCCCATAGCGCTAAGTACAAACCCGCTGATATCGCCACTGGCAATTGTGATGATTGGAGGCCTTATCAGCTCCACGCTGCTGTCGCGGGTAGTTACACCGGTGGTGTACAAACTAATACCTCCTAAAATAGACATGGATAAAAAATAATGCGTTGGAACCGGGAAGTTATACTGAAGCTGGCTGGCACTGCTTTTTTGGNCGCACTAAAGAAATTTAATAAAATAAAAGTTTAAACCACTTCAATAATATTAGTCAAGGAATGGCTTTTCTAAACGAATTTTTTTCTGTTTTAAAATCAATATGGAGATGAAAACTATTATATATGTCCTGTACTTTTGTTTACTTATAAATTGTAAACCTAATAATCAATTTTTAATCAAGACCAATAATGACTACTTGGAATGTAAAAATAAATTTCCAAAAAGGTTAGTAGAATATTTACCAACAAAATTAACGAACACCTATTGTAGCTATGTATGTTCTGAAGTTGTATCCAGAAATGATGTTGGATTAAAAGTGAACAATTATAACGTAGATATTTCTGAAATAGATTCTATTGCTACTTACCTACAATCAAAATCTATCGCTAAATATTCATCTAATGATACATGTTTACTAATTGTTAATCGATTTGAGACTTTAGATAGTTATGAAAATAGAGAAGATATCATAATAAAGGATAGTGTCAAAATAGAAAGAGACTGTTATAAAAATTTATATCCAGTCCCTAATTTTATTGAATTCAGAAATCACTCTGCTAAAGAGCTAAACATAGGTCCTGACTTTGATATTTATGTTTTAGAAGCAAAATCAGGAAATTATTTTAAAGAATATAACTTAAAGCCCAACCCACAAATGCCTAATAATTGGAAAAACGGATATTCAAAAGGTGTAGCTTTAAGCAGAGAAGAAAATACTGTAATTTATTGGGCAATTGTTTGGTGATTAGTATTAGCAACATAATATTTTAGCCTTAGAGTAGCTGAGCTAACAAAAATGTGATACTAATCCTTTTTAGCCCTGATGGGAGCGGCATCCTCCCCGCCGCCTGCTTTTGCGG
>NZ_NOXV01000246.1 GCF_002251835.1 Flavobacterium cyanobacteriorum | reverse complement strand
AAAAACTAACCATTCTTTTTTTTATTGTTTAGGACGCTATTGGTTTTAAATATATTGTCAAACCATTTCTTTCTTTCATCAGCATTATTGAACAACATTGAACCGTCATCAGCAGTAAGGATTCTGAATCTGCGTTTATAAAATTTTTCTTTATCGAGTTGCTGGTAGTCTTTAGAGTTTGGCAGCTTCCTCCTGATGACCTTTTTTTGAAAATCCTGCAGCGAAAACGAAAATTGATTTTGCGAATCATGAAGCTCAAGGATTAACCCGGGCAACCCGGAGAACTTGTACGGGCCGTAATTGAGTGGAATTTCACTGGTAAACCAGGCAAACCATTGCCTTCCATAGGCTTTACATTTTGCCTGGCGCGCTTTATACTGCCCTATCTGCTTTGTCTCCTTAAGAATCTCCCATTTCAAATTTGCCGGCTCTGAATAGGAATACCTAAAATCTATTATCTTTTCATAAACTGTAAAATTCTTATTTTTTAAGCAGATAATCTCGGCAAACATTGTTGAATTCTTCATCAGCAAATCAACATTGGATGTTTTTGCTTTTAAAATATTATCTGTGGGAATACTTACAAAAAGGGACTGGCTGGTTTTAGAATCAATAATCAACAGGAATTGTTCTAAATTAGAGGCTTTGCCATTCCATTTAAATTCAAGNAAACGGCTTGCTTATAACGCCCCAGGCGATTTGCGAAGTGATTTGCATTTTGCAAATCGCTTTGTTGTCGGACAGTCCCGGAGGGCTGGCCAAGGCAATTCGCCTGGGGCGTTGTGCGGGAAGCCCGTAGGGATTTCCGCACAACGTTTCGCAGATTTGCGATGGGCGGGAATTTTACCACTAATATTTATTCGGAGCACAAAACTTTCGGCTATCCCAAAACTGTCTGCGGAGCACGAAACCCCGCCTATTGCAAATGTGCTGTTAGCACTCGTTTTTCTTTCGTTGTTCATTAGTTTAAGTATAAACTTTCAAGTCGTCAATCCTTTTAATTTTCGAATTTGTTTGTCAAGTGTAGAAATGAAAATTGATTGGTCAACTGTCAGTTGTTTTTCGGAGTCGGCTTCAAAATCAGTTATTTCATTGTAATAATTTTCTGGGTTTAATGGGTCAACGGCATATCCTTCTCGTCTTGAAAAACCGAAGGTTAAAACTAATTGTCCGTCTTGATTTTGCACTTTCAAACAGCCAGTATATTGGTCAGAAAAGTCAATTGGTAAGAATATGGTTTCGCCATTTTTACTCTCTGATACTTTGTTATGCCAAAATTGAATTAGTTGAGATACTGCATTTTTTATATCGTCAATAGTTTCTACTGGCTCAACAGCTAAGCAAAAATAATAGGTGTCAAATTCTTTGTCGCCAATTAGGTCTGGAATAGAAAACAATAAGTCGTTATGTCCGCCTTTGTCGTTGTCGATAATGTCTATGGTTAGTATTTCTGTCATTTTAAAATGAGAGCTAACGCCCCAGGCGATTTGCGAAGTGATTTGCATTTTGCAAATCGCTTTGTTGTCGGGCAGTCCCGGAGGGCTGGCCCGGGCAAATCGCCTGGGGCGTTGTGCGGGAAGCCCGTAGGGATTTCCGCACAACGTTTTGCAGCTTGGCGTAGTGGCGGATTATGGAAGCCTAAAACTTGCGGTTAAACGCTGATTTTAAAGAACAGAACCAACTTTAAATTAACTACTTACCCCACAATCTTGCAAAACCGCTGTTAGCAAATCGGCTTAATTTTTTCAAAGTTATTGATTTATTTTCATTACTTTTGTAATCAAATTAAAATTAATTTTATGAAATTTCCAAATTATCTAATTAATTCACTGGCTATCGTAGGTGCACTTAGTATAATTATTATGGCTTGTTCTGCCGACAATTCAAATAGTGCAAATGTCGCTAATTCTGTAGGTAAGTATCAAATTAGTACCACAAGCAATGCGGGTGGTTTTTTTGTAATTGATACTGAAACAGGAGTTGTAAAAACTTTTAAGCAAAATACTAGTAATGGTGATTATATTTTGACAAACACTACAATAACTCAATAATCTACAAACAAAAAATTAATAATGTAATTTTTTTATTACTTTCAGCAAAAAATATCTGACGACAAAATTAGTTATCTTACCAACAGTTGATAAAAATACTCAATCGACATATCGAAGTGGTTTAAACTTTTATTTTATTAAATTTCTTTAGTGCGATGA
>NZ_NOXV01000158.1 GCF_002251835.1 Flavobacterium cyanobacteriorum | reverse complement strand
TGGTTAAGTTTGATAGTGTTAAATTTTATTTAGGACAGGATTGATTCAATTTTAAAAAAGTGAATTATGAAAAGACTATTTTAACTAAATATGATGTACCCAAAACAATTTTTTTTTATATTACTTTTTTTGGCTTTTAACATACCGTCATTTTACGCACAAACCAGTAAAATAGATAGTTTAAAAGGTGTTGTTCTAAAAACGACAAGTGATACATCAATCACTAAACTCTATATCGCCATCGGTGCCGAATTTGAAAAAAGTAATACCGATTCAACGTTTGCTTACTATACTAAGGCATTAAATAAGGCAAAAAAAGAGAACTTACAATTAGAGATTGCAGATGCCGATATTGTCTTAGCTAAGTATTTTGTCATGCATTTTAATGACTACAAAAAAGCTTATGTATTTACTACAGACGCTAAAAATATTTTAGAAAAGCTCTTACAAAAAGAAAAATTAAAAAAAGAAATCAAAAAAATTCAAGAAAAATTGATTAGCGTATACAGTGGATTAAGCATTTATTATTCCAATATTGGTAATAATGATATGTCAACTTTTTATACAAAAAAAGGTTTAAGGTTCGCTAAAATCATAAAGAATAATAATCTTATTGCAAGATCTTACTATAATTTAGGCATTCAATCGCTTAACACAAACAACTTTCCAGCCGCATTAAATTGGTTCTTATTATCATTAAAAATAAGAGAAAAAAACGATAAGAAAAATCTTCATGAAGTATACATTGGCTTGGGGGATGTTTATTCTAACTTAAAAAAATATTCAAAAGCAGTAGAATATTACTCAAAAGTTTTTACGCTACCAAATACAAACTATGATGCTAATGTTAGAAGTTATATCGCCACAGGAAACATTTATCTAAAACAAAATGAAACTGCAAAAGCATTAGCGTTTTTCACAAAAGCAGAAGTGTTGGTTGAAAAATATCATTTAAAAAGGTCTCAAGTGATGCTATACAATTCATTAGGCATCTATCATCAAATAATGGGTAATAATGATTTAGCACTTCAATATTTTTTTGACTTGCTCACAATTGGAGAACAAACTCAAAAAAAAGAAGTTATTGCAATTACAAAGCTCTCTATTGCTTCCATTTATGAGAAAAAAAATAACGACAAAATGGCCATTCAATTTGCCTCAAGCGCTTCTCAATTAGCAAAAGAAATTAGCAGATTTAATACCTATTGGGCATGTGAGCAATTGCTGAGTACTTTGTATGAAAAGCAAAAACTACATCAGTTGGCACTACATCACTATAAAAAATTTATAACCACAAGAGACAGCATCGAAAATAAAATAAATACTGAAAAAATTGTTAAAGCTGAAATGAACTATGAATTTGAAAAGAAAGAATTAATTGCAAAAGCAAAACAAGACAAAGCAAGAGCCGTTGCGCTACAAGAGTTAAACAAGCAAAAATTAATACGAAACAGCATTGCAGGATTTTCATTATTGATAGTTATATTATCCATAATAATTGTTCTCAACTACAAAAAAAGAGCCAAAATTAGTAAAGCTCTCGCCCAAAAATCAGAAGAATTATACCAGCAAAAAGCAGTAGAACTGATCAAAAACGAACAAGTAAAATCGATGCGCAATTACATCAAAGGGGAGGAAAACGAAAGAAGTAGGATTGCCTCTGAGTTGCACGATGGCATAGGAGGTTCGCTCTCGGCTATTAAACTAAAATTAAGTAAAATTGCTGAAGAAGATAAAAATGAACAAATAGAAAAAGTTATAAAAAATGTCGATATATTGTATCACGATGTGCGATCCATATCCCACAACTTGATTACTCCACAACTCAAAGATTCTATTTTTATTGAAGTCATCAATAATTTAGTCAACGACATCAAGGAGGCTACCAGCCTTGAAATTACATTAGAATATTTAGAAGAAGATAAAATAAACCAATTATCAGAAGAAATTCAAGTAACCGTTTATAGAATGATCCAAGAATTGCTTAAAAATTCTATCGCTCATTCTAATGGAACAAAAATCGAAATTAACGTAACTAAATTTGAGCATGAGTTAAATTTAGTAATTGAAGATAATGGAGCTGGATTTGACACTTCGAAAAAAAAATTAGGTATCGGATTGCGAAATTTAGAGGCTAGAACAAAAGCATTAGGAGGAAAACTTATTATAGACTCGGTTATTGGTAGAGGATCAGCATTTAATATTACAATACCTTGTTGATTAGTAAAGAAAGAAAATGAAGAAAATAAACATTGCCATAGTAGATGATCATTCCCTTTTTTTAGAAGGGCTATCTTCAATTTTAAAGGATGTAGACAATTTCAAAATTCTAATCACTGCCTCTAGTGCAAAAGAGTTTTTAAATCAACCCAATTTAGCAACTATTGATGTTTTAATTAGTGATATCAGTATGCCGGAAATGGATGGCATAGCGTTAAGCCAAATGATAAAAAAACAGTTTCCAACTATAAAAATCCTTATTGTATCGATGCACGAAGAAACTCAAATTATTAAAGCATTGATTAAAATGAAGATTGATGGCTATCTTTTTAAAAACGCTGATAAAGAATTGTTAGTTAGCGCAATAACAACTGTTGCTCAAGGAAATCTTTTTTTTAGCGAAGCGATTAAAAATAAACTCATCTTTACAAATGAAGAGGAAGATGAGCCATCAACGAAATCCATTTTACCAAAACTATCATCTCGTGAAAAGGAAATTTTAGAGCTAATTGCAAAAGGATTAACCATCAACCAAATTGCAGATACGCTGTTTATAAGTCACCATACAGTAGTAAGTCACAAACAAAAACTTTTTTATAAGTTTAATGTAGATAAGATAACTAGTCTTGTTAAGAAAGCGCTAGATTTAGAAATCATCAATTAGAATTCTACCATCCCTTTTTTATATGATTTTTTGAAAACCCATCAAAAAGGGGATGTTTTATTTGTTAGTTAAAAATTAATTTTGAGTGTGCTATTTCAACCTCATAATCAATTTGTTTGAAATAAAAAACGCAAAAAATAACTAACAAATAAAAAAATGAAAAAAAAATTACTCTTAGCATTTGGGTTCTTAACCAGCATTACAAGTTTTGCACAATCAACGAACCCTGCGCCTTATTGCGCTGCCGGCTTTAAAAATGTCGCACCCTTTAACCTACCCGACCGACTTATATCAAATGTTAGTTTCGGTACTCTTTCTAATAATTCAGGTAATACAAGATGGCCGGGAGCTGCTTATGTTTTTTACAATAACCTTGCTATACCTAATATTGTTAAAGGAAATGGGTTTACGACATTGACTGTAAATTATAATAATAACTCTACGCACAGGGTTCTAGCTTTTATAGATCTCAATATAGATAATGATTTTAATGATGTTGGTGAAAAAGTTATGGATGTAATTTTTCCATTTAATACAGGCACTTCAGTTAATGTTACCATTCCAAATACAGCAAGTAATGGGCAAACCAGGCTAAGAGTTCTTCTATATGAAGATGACTTATTTACAGGAACAAACGGACCAAACGGACCTGTTACCCCGTGCACCAATGTCACCATAAATGGCACACCTGAAGTACTAGCCGTAGGAGAAACCGAGGATTATACGATAAACATTGTTTCAAATCTATCTTTGGACGATTTCAATCAAGACCAGTTTTCAATCTATCCTAACCCTTCACAAAATGTTGTAAATATTGAGTCTAAAAATAACTTAATCATTGAATCTGTTAAAATAGTAGACCTTTCTGGAAAACTAATTATTGAAAAAAATCAAAATACTAACCAAGTTGACATTGAAAATTTATCAAATGGTATGTACATTGTTGAAGTTGCCTCTGAAGGTAGAATTTATAAAAAGAAGCTCGTCAAAAATTAGAGAAGTAAATCTATCGTCAATAGATTAAAAAGCCCCTTTAACTATGCTATCTTTNTACTTTTTTTCTACTTTTAAACTGTACTATTTTTGGGGGAGCTTACAACAGGCTGGCCGGGGCAAATCGCCTGGGGCGTTGTGCGGGAAGCCCGTAGGGATTTCCGCACAACGTTTTCGGGCTTTGCGTTCGGGCGGGTTTCGGAGCACAAATGCCCAATTTATTACTAAAATTCCTTAGAAGCACATAGCTCCAAGTTTGCACGTCACCCCGCCTGACGCAAAACCCGTGTTATGGGCTGCCTTTCTTGTTATTTTATGCTAATGTTATAAGGTGCTTTCAGTCCGCCAAAAGTTTTTTTGTCAAAGAGTTTTTTAATTGTCTCAAGATTATTTGCTGTGACTGTGTCTCTGTTTCTAACAATTTTTATCTGCTCAAACGGAATATCATTGTCAATTTCCGCAATCGCAGAACCAACTTCTATCTTTTCGTTCGGAGCCAATTCGTAAACGTCAAATCCGTCAATTGTTGTCAGTAACTTCTGTTTTTTAGTTCTGAAATTTATAGTTTCCTTTACTAATATTTGAGCGGTGTCACTCGTGTCATTTGTAACAGTTATTGAATAAAATGGGTCACAACTTGTCAGTAAAGTGGTTAAGAGTACAAAAGTCAAAATTATTAATGCTTGTTTCGTCATTGTCTGTCGTTTAAGGTTGCCCATAACGCCCCAGGCGATTTGCGAAGTGATTTGCATTTTGCAAATCGC
>NZ_NOXV01000266.1 GCF_002251835.1 Flavobacterium cyanobacteriorum | reverse complement strand
CAACCCTTTTTTATTTAACAAATAAGTTTAAACCACTTCATATTGTTTTAAAAGATTTTACTGCTCATGGTGGCAGCTATTTGAAAAATTTGTGTTTGTTTTATTGGTTAATGAGCCCCGCTGTGTATATATTGTACATTGCGGGGTTTTTTATGGTACAAATAATACCTTTGTAGCACAAATTAAGCACACAGATGGATTTTGATAAGCTACACCTGCAATACAGGGAACAAAGCCTTTATGGCAGGTATCTGCCGCTTGGGTCTATAGAGCCACTGCTCAAAAAATTTAGTCCGTTCTTTACGGTAAGCATCGCCGGAAGCTCAGTAGAGGGCCGTCCGGTTTACCAAATTATCACTGGGGAAGGGCCGGCACGGGTTTATATATGGTCTCAGATGCATGGCAATGAGTCAACCACTACGAAAGCTATTTTTGATTTTCTTAACTTATTGGCTTCAAGCAATCCTGCGGCACGTTATTTAAAGCAAAATTTTACATTTTGCATATTGCCTATGGTAAATCCTGACGGGGCAGGCTATTATACCCGTGAAAATGCTGGACAGGCGGACCTTAACAGGGACTCCGTTACCCTTTTACAGCCGGAAAGCCAGATACTCCGTAAGGTATTTGATGATTTTCAGCCCCATTTCTGCTATAATATGCACGACCAGCGCAGCATATATGGCGTGGCGAACACCGGCAGGCCGGCAACAGTGTCTTTTCTTGCCCCTTCTTATAATGAGGAGAGGGATATGAATTCAAACAGGAAGTTAGCCGCGGGTATTATTTCACACATGAACAGGGCGCTCCAACTTTTTATCCCCGGGCAGGTAGGGCGTTTTGATGACGGCTTTAATATTAATTGTATTGGCGATATGTTCCAGGCACTCGGGGTGCCGACGATACTATTTGAAGCAGGGCATTTCCAGGATGACTATATTAGGGAAAAAACAAGAAAATTTATTTTTATTGCATTATTATCAGGATTTAAGGCTATAAGCGAAAACGTTATAGTAGACGATGATTGTATTGAATATTTTGAAATTCCTCAAAATAAAATATGTTTTTATGACATCATATATAAAAATGTCAAAATAAATTATGAAAATAAACAAATTATCACGAGTTTTGCATCACATTACAAAGAGGAACTTATTGAGAATTCTGTAATTTTTAATTCATATATATCAGAAATAGGGGCGCTGGAAGATTTTTATGGCCACATGGTGTATGATTGTTCTGGAGATGAATTTACTTCTTTTGATGGAAGTAAGGTACCAATAATTGAACAAAAAGCAGATTTTATTATAGGTTTAAATAAAAAATTTGTTAATGGTGTGGAAAAAAAATAGTAATTTGCATTTAATACTGAACTATTATTATTTATTTCAGCAATGGATTTTCAAACAAACAATTAACTAATATAACCTGGTAAATTATGAGTAAATTTCGTTTAGATGAAGTGGATCATCAGATTTTAGACATGCTGATCGACAATACAAGGGTTCCATTCACAGATATTGCAAAAAAACTGCTTATCTCCGCTGGTACGGTACACGTTAGGGTAAAGAAAATGGAAGACGCCGGTATTATACAGGGTTCATCCCTTACTCTTGACTATGAAAAACTGGGCTACTCATTCATTGCCTATGTAGGTGTTTTTCTCCACAATACCTCACAAACCAAATTTGTGCTGGAAAGGATTAATGACATACCTTTTGTAACTGTAGCACATGTTACCACTGGTAAGTTTAATATCTTCTGCAAAATACGTGCAAAAGATACCAAACATGCCAAAGAGGTTATTTTCATGATAGATGACATAGAAGGTGTTTACAGGACAGAAACTATGATTTCACTGGAAGAAAGTATAAACGACAAAAAGCGCCTTATGCATACTATTTTTAAGGACATGTAATTCTTTTTTTATAAAATTGAAGTTAACCCGGCTGCTTTAGCCGGGTTTTTTATTATCTTGAGTTAAATTTACGGATTATGTATCCCGATGCTAAAACGGAACTTTTTGAAGAAAATGTAAAGCTTAAATACCAGCTTTTCAACAGTATATTTATAACACTGCCATTCAGCACTATTGACAATACCGGTACATTGCTGCCCTTATTCAATGAAATGTGCCACGAAGGCTATGGGAAAAATAAAAGCCCTCAGGAAATTTTTGATACTTTTTCTGCCACATATCTTGCGGGAAGCAGCGAAAAGGAGAAAATAGACATCATGTTCCGGTTTATCCAGTATGTAGAAAGGCAGGTAGTACTTTTTGATGCCATTGAAGACGCTGCCTTTACACAACTTAATAACCTGGGCGGACATGGCTCACTGGAAGAAACCAGGGACAGGGCCGAAAGCAGTTCCCTGGCTACAGAGCTACAGGGCTTCTTGCAGAACTTCCGGATAAGGACAGTACTCACGGCACACCCAACACAGTTTTATCCCGGTTCGGTATTGGGCATTATTACAGACCTTACCGCCGCTATAAAAGAAAATAATTTAGGAGAAATAAAAACCCTCTTATCGCAACTGGGTAAAACATCATTTATAAAAAAGAAAAAACCAACGCCTTTTGATGAGGCCATAAGTTTACTATGGTATCTTGAAAATGTTTTTTATAATGTTTCAGGCGCCATATCCGGCTACATCCAGCAATATATTTATAATAACGGCACACCCCAGCAGCCCGTACTTTCACTTGGTTTCTGGCCGGGCGGGGACAGGGATGGCAACCCATACGTAACATCAGAAATAACCGCCAGGGTAGCCTCAAGGCTGCGTACCTCAATACTTAAGTGCTATTATAATGATATACGCAGGTTAAAGCGAAAACTTACATTTGAAGGCGTAGAGATCCTGGTTGCTGGCCTGGAACATAAATTGTACCGGTCGGTTTTTTATTCTGAAGGTGAAATTTATATATCGCTGCCGGAATTGAAGCAATCCCTTTACGAGATTCGGCAACTTATTATCAATAAACACCAGTCATTATACCTTGATGAAGTTAATGAACTGATTAATAAGGTAAACCTTTTCGGCTTTTACTTTGCCTCTCTTGATATAAGGCAGAATAGCAGCATACACACCTCCGTTTTTGGCAGGATTATGGAAAAGATTGCAAAAAGCGATTACCGCCATAAGGGGTATAACAACATGAGTGAAGCTAATAAGATCATTCACCTGGATACGCTTCATCACGTTGTAAACCCTGATGATTTTGATGATGAGGAGGTACGGTCAACTTTAAGTTCAATAGCTGTAATGCGGCAGGTACAGGAAAACAATGGGGAAGAAGGCTGTAACAGGTATATTGTAAGCAACACCGGCAGCGCATTGGACATACTGCAACTGCTTGCAATGCTCAAAATGACAGGGTGGGAAAATCCGCCGGTTGACCTGATACCACTTTTTGAGACGGTGGAAGACCTAAAGGAGTCCGCCGCTATAATGCAAAAGTTATACACAAATAAAAAATATTCACTGCATTTAGAACAAAGGGGTAACAGGCAAACCATAATGCTTGGTTTTTCTGACGGCACTAAAGACGGTGGTTACCTTATGGCTAACTGGAGTATCTACAAAGCTAAAGAACAGCTTACTGCCTTGTCGCGGCAGTATGGCATAAAAGTACTGTTCTTTGACGGCCGTGGCGGGCCGCCGGCAAGGGGTGGGGGCAAAACACATAAATTTTATGCTTCGCAGGGGCCAACTATAGAGAATAATGAAATACAAATCACCATACAGGGCCAAACCATAAGTTCTAATTTCGGTACCCCGGATACCTGTAGGTTCAACCTGGAAAACCTCCTCAGCGCCGGGATTACCAATGGTGTTTTTAATAAAAACAAAGAGCAGCTTACCCTTAGGCAGCGACAATTGCTGGAGCGGCTTGCTGTGCTGAGTTATCAGAAATATACTGATTTCAAAAACCATCCAAAATTTGTACCCTACCTTGAAAAGATGAGTACGCTGAATTACTATGCCAGGACTAATATAGGGAGCAGGCCTGCTAAAAGGGGGGTATCAAAGCAGTTGGATTTTAATGACCTCCGCGCTATACCATTTGTAGGGTCCTGGAGCCAGCTGAAGCAAAATGTGCCCGGCTTTTTTGGATTTGGCCATGCACTTGCTACCTTTGAAAAAGAGGACAGGTGGGAAGAAGTTAAAGCTTTGTACGATGAATCGCTTTTTTTCCGCACACTGGCAGAAAACAGCATGATGTCACTTTCTAAATCTTTTTTCCCGCTCACGGCCTACATGAAAGATGATGAAGAATTTGGCAGTTTTTGGGATCTAATTTTTAATGAATATAAAGAAACAAGGAGGCTGCTGCTCAAACTCTCGGGATATACGGAGCTTATGCAAAATTATCCGGACGGGTATGCTTCTATAAAGATGCGGGAGCATATAGTATTGCCTTTGCTGACCATCCAGCAGTATGCGCTCCATAAAATACGGCTGATACGTAAATGCAGTTATAATGATGAACTGCTTGAGGTATATGAAAAAATTGTAATACGTTCATTGTTTGGCAATATAAATGCCAGCAGGAACTCGGCTTAATAAATGTAATGATATGAATATTAAAGAATTGCCTGCAACGGAATATGCGGATTTTTATGCACCTTATATTGCAACGGTTGATGATACATGGAACCTCGTGGAAGAACTTGAAGTCAGTGTCCACAATTTTATACATTTTGTGCGTGAAATACCGCTGGACAAATTTGACTACCGCTATGCTGAAGGAAAATGGACAATCAAAGATATAATACAGCACCTCATTGATGCAGAGCGGGTATTTGCTTACAGGGCACTCCGGATAGCACGCAATGACAGCACCCCTTTGCCCGGCTTTGATGAGAACAGTTATGTAGACAGCGCAGGGGCCGGCTGGCGGAGCATCCAGGATTTACTTACAGAAATGGCATTAGTTCGTCAGAGTACTATTACCCTGTTTAAATCATTCCGGGATGGAGACCTGTTGAAATCCGGAGTAGCCTCAGGAAGGACAGTGTCAGTAAGGGCATTGGGTTTTATCATTATTGGGCATCAAAACCACCATATGCGTGTGTTTAGTGAGCGATACCTGTAGCTTCAGCAGTGATGCTATTAGTAGCAGGGTATTTTGGCAAGCACCTGTTCTGATGCGGCCTTTTTGTTTTTATACATCCAGATGCCGTCATCACCTTCAATCATTTCACCAAATTTTACGGCCACGGTAGAGTCGGTAAGCGTGAAGATAAGTTCTTCTTTATAGAACATGCCTTCGGCAGAAGTATTTCCAATGACAGTGACCAAAGGGCCGGTGTAGCGGCCTTTGAACGAAATCTGTTTTGCATCTTTTTCAAAAGGTACTGACCGTAATGTGCCCATAATACTATCTCCTTTTTTTGTAAAATGCAGCGAAATACTATCTTTTGCAACTACTTTAAGGAAGCACAGGCTTTCGTTATGGCTTTTTGCGGGAGCAGCATTTTCTTTGGCAACCGGTGTTTTTGCAGCCGGCATGGGTTCATCTTTCTTTTTACAAGAAACAGCTACGATAAGCAGGAGGACTGGCAGTATGTAATTTTTCATAAACTGTATATTTTTTAAGTTTAAATAAAAAAAGAACCCTGCTAAGAGTTCTTTAGATATTAATCTTCTTCTTCAGTTTCCTCATCAGCAGTTTCATCCGCGATTTCAAGGTCTTTCAGTGCATCGAGATCATCGCCCGGCTCGTCAGTAAGGTCATCATCCTCAAAATTTTCAATGCGATCAGCCAGCTTAGTGCTTACTTTTACGAGATAAATGGTATCTTCTGTACGCACTTCAACGGCTTCAACAGTTTCATTTTTAGCATTCTTGAAGCGGATAATGTTGGAGTCGTCATATCCTTCAGGAAATTTCTCTACCAGCAGGGTAAGAATTTCATTAGTTAGTTTGGCGTAGTCAACTATAACTCTTTTCATTTTTGTTTTTTGTGTGTAATCTTATAAATCTAACAGGTAGGCAAAAATTAATGGCGCAACTATGGTAGCATCAGACTCTATAATGAATTTTGGCGTATTAATATCCAGTTTACCCCAGGTTATTTTTTCATTAGGTACCGCTCCGGAATATGAACCATAACTGGTGGTAGAATCTGATATCTGGCAAAAATAGCTCCAGAAAGGTATTTCATGCATTTCAAGGTCCTGGTAAAGCATTGGCACCACGCAGATAGGGAAATCGCCTGCAATACCGCCGCCAATCTGGAAAAAGCCTATGCCTGTATCACAGTTGGCCCTGTACCAGTCAGCAAGTAAAGCCATGTACTCGATACCTGATTTCATCGTAGAAGCCTTTATCTCTCCTTTTATAACATATGATGCAAATATATTACCCATAGTGCTGTCTTCCCAGCCGGGTACTACCATTGGCAGGTTTTTCTCGGCTGCGGCATACATCCAGCTGTCTTTCAGGTCTATTTCATAATATTCCTCAAGTACGCCGGAAAGCAGCATCTTGTACATAAACTCATGCGGAAAATAGCGTTCACCTTTATCATCGGCATCTTTCCATATCTTGTGGATGTGCTTTTGCAGGCGGCGGAAAGCTTCTTCCTCCGGTATGCATGTATCAGTAACACGGTTAAGCCCCCTTTCCAAAAGGTCCCATTCCTGCTGTGGCGTAAGGTCCCTGTAATTCGGCACCCTTTCATAGTGGGAGTGTGCCACCAGGTTCATTATGTCTTCCTCAAGGTTGGCGCCGGTACATGATATTATCTGAACCTTATCCTGGCGTATCATTTCAGCAAAAATCTTACCCAGTTCTGCCGTACTCATTGCCCCGGCCAGTGTTACCATCATTTTAGCGCCATTGTTAAGCTGCTGCTCATAGCCTTTGGCAGCATCAACCAGTGCTGCGGCATTAAAGTGCAGGTAATACTTTTCTAGAAACTGGCTAATTGGTCCTTTATTCATTTTAGCATTTGTGTGTTTTAATTTTTCAAAAATAAATTATTTTTTGTCGTATCCCAGAATTTTAAGAACTTCTTCAGCTTTTTGTTGCTCTGAGAATACTTCTGTGGCTACAATTCCATTTTCGTCCCTGTCAATTAATATGTGCTTAGGCTGCGGGATGAGGCAATGGTGCAGGCCGCCATAACCCCCTATGGTCTCCTGGTAGGCGCCGGTGTTGAAAAAGCCGATATACAGGGGTTTTTCCTTATTGTATTTGGGCAGGTATATGGCGTTCATGTTCTGCTCTGAGTTGTAGTAATCATCGCTGTCACAGGTAAGCCCGCCCAGGAGCACCCTTTCATAAGAATCGTTCCAACGGTTTATGGCCAGCATAATAAATCTCTTATTGATAGCCCATGTATCGGGCAGCGTTGTTATGAAAGAAGAGTCAATCATGTTCCACTTTTCCCTGTCGTTCTGCTGCTTCTGGTATAATACCTGGTAAATGGCACCACCGCTTTCGCCTACGGTAAAGGAACCAAATTCGGTAAATATATGCGGCACTTCCACTTCAGCTTCGTCACAGGCAATTTTAATCTGGTTAAGTATCTCATCAATCATGTACTGGTAATCGTACTCAAAAGCCAGTGAGTTCTTTATAGGAAACCCACCGCCTATATTAAGGCTGTCCAGGGTAGGGCATTCTTTTTTTAGGCTAATATACACCTTCATACACTTTAAGAGCTCATTCCAGTAATAGGCTGTATCCCTTATGCCGGTGTTGATAAAGAAGTGTAGCATCTTGAGCTCAACTTTCTTATTATCGTGTATCTGTTTACGATAAAAAGGTACTATATTTTTGTAGCCGATGCCAAGGCGCGACGTGTAAAATTCAAACTTTGGCTCTTCTTCGGCGGCAATGCGGATACCAATTTTGAATTTGCCGTTTATCTCTTCCTGCAGCAGGTCAAGCTCCTCATAGTTATCTATAATAGGTATGGTTTTATTATACCCGTTGTTTATAAGGCGTGCAATATTTTTAATGTACTGGTCTCTTTTAAAGCCGTTGCAGATAACATACGTACTCTTAGATATCTTTCCTTTTTCAAGCAGCTTTTCCACAATATCAATATCGTACGCCGCAGAAGTTTCAATATGTATGTTATTTTTAAAAGCCTCATTCATTACATATTCAAAATGGGAACTCTTGGTGCAGTAACAATAGTAGTATTTACCTTCGTATTTATTTTTTTCAATTGCATTCCTGAACCAGCTCTTTGCCTTGCGTATGTTGTTTGATATCTGCGGCAGGTAGGTAAATTTAAGGGGCGACCCGTATTGCTCAACCAGCTTCATCAGGTCGATATTATGGAACAAAAGGTTATCTTTATTTAAAGTAAATTCTTCTTGTGGGAAATAAAAAGTCTGGTTTATCAGGTCGAAATATCTCGTGTTCATTATGATTTTAGTAAAATGGTTAACAAAATAAGAAATATCCTAAAGTATTAACCTGTCTCAAACCCTGATGTTAGCGTAAATTATCTGCAATTTTTCACGGTTGTTGGCACTGCTGTAAAACGACTCAATTACCGGGGCTATACGCAGGCAGTATGTAGGACGGACTACCGATGCCAAAGCCCTGAATTTGCTGATACTGGAGAAAAAAAATTGTATTTTTTTATTGAATTTCATCCCGGCAAATGTAAAAAATAATACTTCTTATTTAAAAACAAATACTTAAAAAAATTGTTACCTGCTATAGTCATCAAATGCCCTGATTATCAGTTCTTTTTCAACCGGCTGGTTTATTACCCCTTTTCCAATTTTTTCAAGCAGTACAAAATTAACCTTCCCAAACTCATTTTTCTTGTCATGTACCATAAGGGCGATAATTTCTTCTATGTCGGCAGCGCTAAAAGTTATCGTATCAAAAATGGACGTGATAACGGTTCGTATTTCAATATATTCTTCGGCTGGCAATAATTTTTTTTCAAACGACAAACAGGCTTCCAAAACCATGCCAATGGCCACCGCTTCGCCGTGCAGCAGCGGTTTTTTTATGTTTAAAAAGTAAGTTTCAATGGCATGACCTGATGTATGCCCAAAATTGAGCAGCCTCCTTACGTTCTTTTCATAAGGGTCCTGTTGTACAATCTCGTTTTTTAGGGTTACCGACCTGTGGATAAGCGGCAGGAAGTCGTCTGTTGTAAGACCAGAAAGACTGGTAAAGTTGTTCCAGTAGTTTTTGTCGGCAATCAGTCCGTGTTTCAGCATTTCGGCAAGCCCTGAACGTAGTTCCTGCTGTGGCAGGGTGTCAAGGTAGGCAGTATCTATAAGTACGGCAACAGGATTTTTGATAACACCCACCTGGTTTTTAATGTTGCCAAGGTCAACCCCGGTTTTGCCGCCTACAGAGGCATCAACCATAGCCAGCAGGGTAGTGGGCACATTAATAAAATCCATACCCCGTTTAAAAGCGGCCGCTACAAACCCTCCCAGGTCGGTTACAACACCGCCCCCCAGGTTTATAAGCAGCGACCGGCGGTCAGCGCCAAGTTCTGTCAGCGCCTCCCACACACGAGTACATGTTTCTAAAGTTTTATATTCCTCGCCCGCATCAATTTCAATGATTTCTACAGGCACACCGGCAACAAGGCTGGGCAGGAATAAAGGCAGGCAAAGACGGGACGTGTTAGTATCAGCCAGGATGAAAATTTTAGAATAATCCCCCTGCTGTATATTTTCAGCTAAATAGCTGTAGCAGTTATCATTAAAATAGATGTTATATCCGGCAGATTTTATGGCGTCCATTGTTGTGCTGATAAGTTTTAAACAATTGGCAAAATAACGTATTTTATAGATTTAATTATTGCATACTCTTTATATTTGCATAAATCTTTTTAATTAAATGGAAAGAATATTCAACAATACGGCAGATGCGTTTGCACTTAAAAGCGATACAGAGCTGGACAGGGCTTATTTCCTGTTTAAAATGATAGCTTCGGAGCCGCTGGTGCGTATAGGTACTGCCGTGACAAATTTTGCCCTTAAAGTACACCTCCCTGTTGAAGGGCTCATCCGGGCAACGGTTTTTGACCATTTTTGTGGGGGCACCACCGAGGAGGATTGCCTTCCCGTTGTAGATAAAATGTTTACCAAAGGCGTTTCTTCTGTACTTGATTATTCCGTAGAGGCTAAAGAAGAAGAAACTGAATTTGATAAAGCCCTTGAAAAAACACTCAAGACTATTACCTTCGCCAAAGAACGCGAGGCTATACCTTTTGCTGTTTTTAAACCTACAGGTTTCGGCCGTTTTGAACTGTATGAAAAACTGGGTGCTGGCAAAAGCCTTACTATGGAGGAAGCAGAAGAATGGAAGCGCGTGACGGAGCGGTTTGATATTGTTTGCAGGACAGCCCACGAAAATGACGTTGCCTTACTCATCGATGCGGAAGAAAGCTGGATGCAGGATGCGGCAGACGGCCTTGTGGCTGAGATGATGCGCAAATATAATAAGGACAAAGCCATAGTATTCAATACCCTGCAAATGTACAGGTGGGACAGGCTTGATTACCTGAAGAAGCTCCACGAGCAGGCAAAAGCAGATGGTTTTTATATAGGCATGAAGATAGTGAGGGGCGCTTACATGGAAAAAGAAAATAAGCGCGCTGAAGAAATGGGTTATACTTCGCCAATATGTATTTCTAAAGAGGCTACTGATGTAAACTATGATGAAGCAATAACTTATATGATAGATAATATAGCTACCATGGCCATATTTGCCGGCACCCACAACGAAGAAAGTTCCTACAGGCTCATGGAGCTTATGCAGCAAAAAGGCATGGCTGAAAATGACGACAGGATATGGTTTGGGCAATTGTACGGAATGAGCGACAATATCAGCTTTAACCTTGCCGCACATGGCTACAATGTTGCCAAATACCTGCCTTTCGGGCCGGTGCGCGATGTTATGCCTTACCTTATCCGAAGGGCTGAAGAAAACACGTCAGTAGCAGGGCAAACCAGCAGGGAGCTGAACCTGATAAGCGCTGAAAGGAAACGAAGGAAACTTGATAATTAAAAGAGGATGAAGTTTAAGCACCGTTTGGCCTATTATCTTTTAGGTGTACTCATAGGGGGGATGTTCCTCATATTTATTTTCCAGAACAAGAAGACAGAGTTCTGCTACATGCCTAACTGCCGTGTATTGAAGAATATACGCAGCAAGCCTTTGTTTTATTCTGATGCTGCCAAGGCTAAAATGCAGGGCAGCGAATTTACGATTGACGACATTAAAAAAGCTACAGCTTCTGGAAATGTAGACTTTTCTAAAAGCAACAAGCCCGGAGAAAATGGTGGGAAAATTTATGTAATAGAAAGCGAAAATGCTAAGGGAGAGCCTATTGTAATTAAAGTTGTAAATTTTGATGAGAAAGTTATCCTGGACGACATCAAAAAACAATAAAATATTTTGAGTAAATCCTTGCAGATACCAATACTAAGCGTATATTTGCACTCGCAATCACAAAAAGGTTTTTTATCCTTTGTTTTCGCAAAAGGGCGATTAGCTCAGCNTGCTAAGGGAGAGCCTATTGTAATTAAAGTTGTAAATTTTGATGAGAAAGTTATCCTGGACGACATCAAAAAACAATAAAATATTTTGAGTAAATCCTTGCAGATACCAATACTAAGCGTATATTTGCACTCGCAATCACAAAAAGGTTTTTTATCCTTTGTTTTCGCAAAAGGGCGATTAGCTCAGCTGGTTCAGAGCATCTGGTTTACACCCAGAGGGTCGGGGGTTCGAATCCCTCATCGCCCACAAACCTTCAGGTACGCCTGGAGGTTTTTTTGTTTTTACCCCTCAGCCCGCTTCAACTACTATTACTCTGGCACAATAATTCCCGGAGAACTTTCAGGAGCAGTTGTCTACCGCTCTCATGGCAGCCATGTCCTGCTGTCCGCTCTATCTCCCCGCCTGCCAAAAGCAGGGCAGGCCGGGAGGATGCCGCTACCATCAGGGCTAGGATGAAGGGGCTTGTTGCGCTTTTGTAAACCAAGTTACGCACGAGCGTGACGCTCGCGCCGGCAGCAGGGCTGATTGTGATTACTCAGGTTTTATCCATGTAAAATGTTTTTTTTTGGAGTTGATACTTCAATGATTTCCTGTTTATGTTAATAGCCTTTTACTAAAAAAGCCCGTAGCTTCGGTTTTTATTTTTATAACCTTGCTGATATTGAAGGCACAACTATCAACCCAGTAGGGCTGAGGCTTCCGGTAGCAGAACGAGGCCGTTTTGAAGAATCTGGCCGCGAAGTAATTCGATAAAACAAACGTTATGTTTGCCAAGGGAGGAACTGATTTTGTTGCGTAACTCAAAGATTATCTGGTATACTTAATTTTTCCTGTCTTTTTTTATTTAGATGGTATTGGTGTTTACTACACCTGATAAAGTTAATTTTTTTAAAAAAATTATCATATTTGCCTTTCATTAACCAAGATGAGGCACCTGCTTTACATTGTTTTATTTTGCCCCTTACTGCTTTCAGGCCAAAAGCACGAAGGTAAGTACAGCATTGACGTAAACTACTTTTATGGAAATATAGTGCCGCACAGTAATGCTATAAAACACCTCATAACGGCTCATCCTGAGGGTGTAATCATCAGTTTTAATAAAAGGACATTCGGCAATAAGGCCTGGGAGGCCTTATATAATTATCCTGATGTAGGCCTGTCATTCCATTACCAGGCTATGAAAAACCCTGTGCTGGGAGATATGTACGGGCTTTACGGGCATTATAATTTTTACTTCCTGAAGCGGCACCTTATGTTCCGTATAGGGCAGGGTATAGCCTATAACACCAATCCGTATGACAGGGAAACTAATTTCAGGAACCAGGCCTACGGTGTACATCTTATGCCTTCAAGCTACTTTATGCTGAACTTCCAGAAAGCAGGTATTTGGAAAGGCTTCGGCATACAGGCAGGGCTTACTTTTATACATCACTCCAATGCCAATATAAAGGCACCGAACACCAGTACCAATACTTTTGCTGTAACTGCCGGGCTGCACTATTCGTTTAACAAAAAGGCAGGCAATAGTTATACTTTTCCGGTTAAGGACAGCGTGAAATTTTCTGAACCGCTTAAGTACACACTGGCCTTTCGCGGGGGTATTAACCAAAGCGATGTTATAGGCAGCGAACAGTATCCGTATTATGCGGCTTCTTTTTATGTTGATAAGCGCTGGTGCAGGAAGAGCGCTTTCCAGGTGGGTACAGATATCTTCTGGGCAAAATACCTTGAGGAATATATACGGTATAAAGCCATTTCATATCCGGAAGAACAAATAGACGCAGGCACAGATTACAGGAAGATAGGTGTGTTTCTAGGGCATGAACTTTTTATAAACAACCTTTCGCTGGAAGCACAGGCGGGCGTTTATGTGTATTCACCTTTCAAATCTACAGGCAATGCCTACCAGCGCATAGGCCTTAAATACTATTTTGGGAATAAAATTTTTGGAGCGGTATCGTTAAAAACCCATGCGGCACAGGCTGAAGTGCTTGAACTGGGGGTAGGGGTGCGGTTGTAACTTTAAATAGGAAATATGGCTTATAGGTTCAGGTACATAACAATTATTTTTCTGCTGTTGCAGTTGCACGCGGGTTGCGGTAACGATATGCCTGATTGTTTTAAAAATGCCGGCGCGGCCATAACATATGAAGTGCCTGTATCTGATTTTACCACCATAAATGTTTCAGAAGGGATAGAACTGGTAGTAGCTGAAGGCCCGGAAAGAAAAGTAGTGATACAAACAGGTGAAAACCTGAAGGATAATATTTCGGCTACGGTTACGGGCAGTGAACTTTACCTGAAGAATGCTACAAGCTGTAACTGGGTCAGGGATTATAATACTACAAAGATTTTTGTAACTACGCCATTGCTTACCAAAATATATTCCGCATCACAATTTGCTGTTATGTCCGAAGGTGTGCTGCATTTTCCGCATTTGGCCTTACAGTCGGGCCTGTTCAGCGAAACAGCTTCAGGGACTTTTAAGGTGGATGTTGATAATGAGTCCCTTACAGTTGAAGATAACCAGTCTTCTTATTATGTTATTTCAGGCCGCACAAACCAGCTTAACGTCAGTTTTTATTCAGGCGATGCCCGATTTGAAGGTTCGGGTTTAACAGTGGGCAATGTATATGTTTTCCACAGGAGCTCTAATGATATCCTTGTGAGGCCGCAACAGGAAGTAAGGGGTACATTATATTCAACAGGCAACCTTGTACTTAAAAGCCAGCCTTTACTTGTAGATATAGCCAGGCTATATTCGGGGCAGATACTATACCAGTAGTTTTATTTTATATTTCTTTTCAACGGATTTTGCTGTGTTGAAAATAAAGATATAATTTCAATTGATTTTTTATTTACCCTATAGTATAAAACATTGTGTTTAGTAACAACAGCTCTTTTGATATTTTTAAAACCTGAAGAAGGAAATAATTCCGGATTAGAAACAATAAGATGCAGCGTATTTTCCAATCTGGAGACAAAATTTTCTATGTCCCTTTCTGTCCAGTTTAGCTCAGGATAATTAATAGTTTCAGCTAATTCATTAAGTGCATTTTCTGTCCATAATAGTTTAAAGCCATTTTTCATAAAGTTTTTGTGCTTTTGTATGGGGCAGAAGGTTACCGTTTTCGGAGTCGTTTATTCCTTTTTCTATTGATTTCTTCTCATTCTCTGATATTGTATCCCACCAGTCCTTATTTTGCTGCTGTCTCAGGCTTATCACCTTTTCTATAACGGAAATATCATCTAATGTAGACAACCATTGGATAAGTTCTATTTTCTTGCTTTGTATGTCCATCTCATTTCGCATTATCAATCATTTTGATAAAGATACAAAATTATTTATTCTTTGTCATTTCCCGGAATACAGCTTCAAGGTTTTTGTTTTTCAGGCTAAGCTGAAGGGTTTTCAGCCCGTTTTCCTGTGCAAAATCAAACACTGCAGGGCGCATATCTTTATCTGTAGTAAAAGTAAGTTCCCAGGTAGCATCATGCAAATTTTTAGCCGATATAAGGTTAGGTATCCTGTTGATAAGCTGCTCTTCAACACGGAGGTCAAACTCCACTTCAATAACCTGCTCCTTATCCTGCACCAGGTTGTTAAGTTTTTTATCCGTCACAATCCTGCCGCTGTTAATTATAATAACACGGTCGCAAATTGCCTCCACTTCCTGCATAATATGGGTAGAAAGGAACACCGTTTTGTTTTTACCGATATTTTTTATCAGTTCGCGTATCTCCACAAGCTGGTTAGGGTCAAGCCCTGTTGTAGGCTCATCCAGTATAAGCACTTCAGGGTCGTGCAGCAGGGCAGTAGCCAGCCCCACGCGCTGGCGGTATCCTTTAGAAAGTTCACCGATTTTTTTATGTGCTTCAGGGGTAAGGCCGGTAAGCTGTATCACTTCATCAATTCGTGCTTTTGGTACTTTATAAACATCAGCATTAAAGGCAAGGTACTCCCGTACGTACAGGTCAAGGTACAGCGGGTTGTGTTCCGGTAGATAACCAACCGATTTTTGCACTGCCTTTTGCCGCATGGCCACATCGTTGCCGTTTACCAGCGCTTCACCCTCATCTGCGCTTAAAAAAGTAGTGAGGATTTTCATCAGTGTAGATTTTCCGGCACCGTTTGGCCCCAAAAAACCAACAATCTCTCCTTTTGTAACTGAAAAGGAAACCGCATCAAGCGCTTTTTGTGTGCCGTAGCTTTTGGAAACAGCTTTTACTTCAATAGACATAGTCAATATTTTTTGAACAAAAATAATGAATAATTTAACCTTTTCTAATTTCTGAAATGGGCTACCTGCTGTCAGTTGCGTTTTATAATCTTAATCAGGCCTATGTTATCTTCCTCATTAATCATATCTTTCCGCACTGTATAAGTGTCGTTTTTGTATTTTACCAATGTATTTCTAACTCGTATGTTTTCTGCTGTAGGGTCGATGTCCGTCATTTTTGCAACCTGCGTTTTACTGTCCAGCACAATGGTTGCCTTTCCCCAAAAATCCAGAGAAGGCTTGGAACTTACCACTTTATTTATATTTGTGGTAATGGTGTCAGGTTTCACAACTGTGAAAGTGCCATATATCCAGGTACTTATAGGATAGGTAGTTCCTTGATAATCAAAACTATAAAAAAGGTAAAATTGATCATATTGATCTACGTTCATAATGTCTTTCAGGTCGCTTTCCTTTTTTATTTTTTTTACAGCTAAAAAACTGTCGCCTATCAACGCAAAATCATCTTTTTTACTTAGATTTTTATACAAACGGTTTATTATGAAGTTACAATACACATAAGGCCCGAAACTTGTAATGGATGTAATTTCAATAAATTCTAAATTATTGGTGTTAAGTAATTGTAGAGCATTTTCATAGCCGGCTTTTTCAAACTGCAACCTGTCTATATCGCTTTCAGGCAATTGATAGAGCTTCAAACTGTCTTTTATTTTGCTGGTCATGTAAGCATAGTTGAAAGATTTTTCAATAGCATTTTCCTTGGCTTTTGAAAGTAAAATACTTTTATCCATTTTAGGATCCAATATCAGCAAATGATCATAAGGCAGAGAGGTACAGGAAAAATTATCCGCACCTACAATGGAGTCTTTAAACTGGAAAATAACATCGGTAGCGGCTTCGCTTTTAGGCATCATAGCAGAAATTTGGCCGACATCACTGATAAGTTTATTGTTTTTTTTGTAATAAATCAAGGTTTTACTGTTTATTCCAAATTTTGAAAACAGCGACTTGTCGTAATAGTATTTAAAGTCCAGTTTATATTTATCCAGGTTTTTTTTGGCAAATGCCTTGTTATCTGTTATTACATTAAGGGGCAACCCGCTATTACCGGTGGATTTTTTTAAGTCCAGCAAAATTGAATGTAAGTATAGGATACACTTGTCACAATCATTTGACGAGAATAAGATAGTCACATGATCATTAGCGCCTGTTCCTGTGTGTGCTTCAGTAATGTACTGGTCAATAGACTCATAGTCAGGTACTTTAACTTGGGCTGAGCTATACAAGACACAAATAAAGGTAAAAGCAAGGATGGAGGGAAGTTTTGCAGCTACTAAGGCATGTTTTTTCATAAAATAAAGTAATTAAGCATTAATAAATAATTTAAAGAGAGTACATTTAAATTAGAATTATAGGTTAATCCTTTTCAAAAGTAACATCAACAAATTGCCCATTATGCTTCTCTCCTAAAAAAAAATTCTTACAATACCTGTTTTTGTGTATGGTACACCACCACTATTAGTTATAAGAGTTAAAGAATTTCTGACAATTACAGGACCAGTGGAAACAAGCTTAAAGCATTCAACTCTGTAGAATCTATCGCACTCAATGGTAATTTTCTGACTTCCAGCGCTGTTAGTGTCAATAGTAACTTTTGGTTCGCCATAAGCAGTAATTGTTGTTTGGGCTGAAGCAGTTGCTATTCCAATAGCAAACATCAGGAAAAATAATTTCATAAAAATGATTTTTGAATATTATAAAATTTACTTTATATAGTTTGTTAATTAATTGTTAATATTTTGTTTAAATAGTTAATTGGTAAAAATTATTTAATACTTATGTCCTAATGCGGTTGCAAGAAGTTATTAATTAAAATACTATAATAATGCACTAACTTTGCAGTTGTATGAGTACTATGGAAAATAAACCGGAAATGCGGCAATGGCTTGAAGATTTTAAGCTTGACCACCCTTTAGTTATAGCCGGTCCCTGCAGTGCCGAAACCGAAGAACAGGTGCTGGATATAGCAAGGCAGCTTAAAGATACCAAAGTGAGTATTTACCGGGCGGGTATATGGAAACCGCGCACACGTCCCGGCGGGTTTGAAGGGGTAGGCGCCATAGGCCTGAAGTGGCTGCAGAAAGCCAAAGGGGAAACCGGCCTGCTCATGGCTGTTGAGGTTGCCAATGCCCACCATGTAAAACTGGCGCTGGAGCATGATATGGACGTGCTGTGGATAGGCGCCAGGACTACCGTTAACCCGTTTGCAGTGCAGGAAATAGCCGACGCACTGGCTGATACAGACAAAATTGTACTGATCAAAAATCCTGTAAACCCGGACCTGGCTTTATGGCTGGGTGGTGTAGAGCGGCTTTATAACGCCGGTATAAAAAAATTAGGCGTCATACACCGTGGTTTTTCTACCTATGAGAAAACAAAATACCGCAACATACCGGAATGGCAGCTGGCCATTGAGCTGCATGAGCGTTTTCCTGACCTGCCCATAATCTGTGACCCTTCGCATATTACCGGGCGCCGCAGCATGATACAGGAAGTATCACAACAGGCGCTTGACCTTAACTATGACGGGTTAATGATTGAAACCCATAATAATCCTGATAAAGCATGGAGCGATGCCGCACAGCAGGTTACGCCTGATATGCTGAAGGAAATACTCAATGACCTTACCGTAAGGAAGAAGACCGACGAGACACACGAGTTTAACCACCGGCTGAAAAAGCTGCGGCTGAGGATTGATGAATATGATACCCGGCTTATAGAAATACTTGGGAAACGGATGCGGATAGCCGATGAGATAGGCGCGCTTAAAAGGGAAAATAATGTAGCTATATTGCAAACCAGGCGCTGGAAACAAGTACTTGATAAAATGACAGCCGAAGGGCTACAGGAAAATTTAGGGGAAGAGTTCATTCTTCGGCTGTTCCGGGCCATTCACCAGGAAAGCATCAGCCATCAGGAAAAAATAATTAACAAATAGTTTAACCTTTTTCATAGAAAAATACGCATCGGGTACTGTTAACATATCACTGTGATTGAAAGCAGAAAAAACCCTAATATCTTTTAAAACAGCAATATCTTCCTTAGCAAATTCAACCCCATATTCAGATAAAATTTTATATAGAGATTCCTTATTTTGCTTTACAAAGGTGGGAGTATTCTGGGCGGTACAAAAACTACCCGGAAATATTGAAGTTAATATTAAAAATAATCGTATCCACATCGTTTTGAGTTTTGTATATTCATGTGTCTGTATCAAGCTTCTGTATCTTTTTCTGGATATAACGGGCTGAAAAGCCATGTATCAGCACAGAGAAAAATATCAGGGCGACTACATGGTTGAGCAGCGTTTGTTTATTCTGGAAATCAGCGTTATTAAATGCATAGGCCAGATAATATATAGATCCTATTCCCCTAATGCCGTAAAATGACACTACAAATTTTTGAAAGGCAGATAATTTTGTCCCTGCTAATGACACCCAGCCAGCCACAGGCCTGATAATGAAAATCATGACCAGTGCCAGGAGCATGATTTTCGGATTTAATAATATTTCGTAATTAGAGGCCATATACATACCTGAAACTATAAAGATAAAAGCAACAAAAATATTCTCAAGCTCTTCGTTGAAATCATGCAGGCTTTCCATATGCTCTTCTTTGTCTTCATAGTTGCTGAAAACACATGCAGCCACAAAAACGGCTATAAAGCCATACCCACCTACAAGTTCTGTAGCGCCATAAGGCACCAGGGTAAGGGCAAGAGATAATATTCCCCGGCTAATTTTACTGATGGTATCTGCACTGCTGACCGAAAAAACCAGTTTATAAAGCGCCCAGCCACATAACAATCCGCCTGCCAGGCCTATGGCAGTTTTAATAAGAAAATGGTTGATGAACCAAGTACCCGCCCATTCTTCATAATTTGTGCCAAGGGTTGCGGCAGTAATGGCAAGATATGTAAAAGGAAAGGCTAAACCGTCATTAGCGCCTGCCTCGGCCGTCAGGGTAAGCTTGGTTTTATATTTATCTTCCTCGCCAGGAGCTGTAGTTTGGAATTCAGAAGCAAGCACCGGGTCGGTGGGCGACATCACGGCACCGAAAAGCAAAGCCGCCGCCGGTGCAAGGCCGGCAATCCACCAGCCTGCAAAGGCCGCGGCCACGATGGTTACAGGCATAGTGATTACAAGCAGCCTTACGGCATATTTCCAGGTGCGCCATTCAAAAGGCTTTTTAATTTTAAGGCCGGCATTAGTTAGGGATACAATAACAACAAATTCCGTAATTTTTTCAATTTCTGTACTATGCTTTAGGGATATAAACTGGTAATTCACGTTAAGCAGGTACATGCAAATCCCTGTGATAATGTAAATTATTGGAGGGGTGATATGCCTTTTTACTATAACAATGGGTACAATAGCGGCCAGCAATGCTATGGCCCCGGCTAAAAGCAGCCAGAGTTCATACTCGTCTATTGTAAACAGTTCAGCTTCCATTGTAAATGATAAGGCCTAATCATTAGTTCGATTAGGCCTTTTTTGTTTTTCTTAACTTCTTATTTCAGTATGTGCTGCCCCAGTATTTGGTACACCTCGTTTATGTTGTTGTCTTTGCCGAAGTGTTTCTTTATAGGTACAGCCTCACCGCGCACCCATATTTTAAGCTCAGCGTCAAGGTCCATAAGGCCGGCACTTTCTTTAGAAAATTTTATAATACTGGTATAAGGTATGGTTACGTAGTCAACTTTTGATCCCGTAAGCCCCTGCTTATCAACAAGTATAAGGCGCTTATTAGTAAAAACAAACATATCCCTGATAATCTTGAAAGCTTTTTCAATATGTTCCCCGGGAACCAGTATCGGCTGGAATTCCTGAGATATTTTTTCTACAGACACTTCAGAGGCGTGTCCCATAATAGCATTAAATAGTCCCATAAAATTTTGAATTGGTGATTAAATCATAAAAGTAAAAAGGAATTTCGTGTTAAGAAAATTTTCTGCATTATTTTTAGTCTAATTTATGAAATGCAGGAATTTTATGTATTTTCGGCATTTAAATAACTTATCATGATACCCCTGAAACTAAAATTATTGCTGTTCTTCTTGCTGTGTTCCGCCGCTGCCTTTTCCCAGAAACAAAAAACAACAGAGACAGTAGTTATCAAAACAGCCATATATTGTGACCATTGCAAAGCCTGCGAAACCTGCGGGCCTAAATTTGAGAAGACACTTTTAAAGGAAAAAGGCATACAGATGGTTACGCTTGATGAAAAGGCGATGACAATAAAAGTGGTTTATAACACTAAAAAGACATCTGCTGATGCCGTAAGGAAAGCGATAAGCAGGCTGGGCTATGATGCCGATAACATAAAGGCCGACCCTGCTGCTTATGAAAGCCTTGACAGTTGCTGTAAATTATGACAAATGATAAAAAAAAGTAGACTTTATTTTGAATTTTATAAGACAACAATTATCCCTAATATTGTTGTATCTTCAGTTGCCTTTACAAGGGGACTAAATTCATTTTTATTTTTTTATTGTACAATTGGTCTTTTTGCCGCTTATACTTACAGGGAAAATTTTAGATACTATTATTACTATTTCTTCTTTAATCAGGGGTTATCAAAAATTAAATTATATACATTTTGTTTTATTATAAATATACTAATTGTTAGTATTATAAAATTATTTACATAAATGGATTTGCTAAAAGTAGATAGTGTACAAAAGAAGTTCAAAAATGAGTTGCTACTTTCAGATGTTTTTATATCTTGTCAAACAGGTGACATTATTGGTATTTTTGGCAGGAATGGTAGTGGCAAATCTACTTTATTTAAAATTATTTTTGGTTCAGAAAAAGCTGATAACAAATATATTAACATTAATAACTATGTAATTAATAATATTACAAAACATATTAATTATTTACNCATAAGAATGGTTTTTGTTTTTTTTGTCACCTCAAAGGTAAACTTTGAGTTAAAAACTAACCATTCTTTTTTTTATTGTTTAGGACGCTATTGGCATGACACAATTGTGTCACAAAAAAAAACATGTAGCGCTGTAAATTTGTTAATAGTCTTTATTGAACAACTATGAATTATAATCTGTCTATCATCCTTTTAATAGTAGCTCAAACTTGTTTTGCTCAGAAATTTGATGTCAAAAAAATATCAAAAGGAAACATTGTCAACTTATTAGAATCAGAATTTGTTGGATTTGAATATCAGGGAGTTGTTTACTACGTTGAAAGTGATTTAAAAAGTTTAGTTGCTGTTGAAAAACAAACAAACAAAATCAAATGGAAAACGGATGTAGTTACAGCTTGTGGGATACCCTTTGAGGGGAAACCAGAAATTAGATATCTAAAATTACAAAAGAATAGTATTCATGTAGTTTATGGTAAACATAACGAAGCTGTATTAGACGCTGATGATGGTAGCTTGTTTTTGTGTGGTTCAGATTAAAACAACCACTGTTAACAGGAGTTTAGCCGTTATGTCTGTAATGTACAATGTTGGTCGCTAGTTTACACCAAAAACGTTATCCCAAAAAAGTCATTAGGAATTTAAGTTGAATTTATTTCGAAG
>NZ_NOXV01000290.1 GCF_002251835.1 Flavobacterium cyanobacteriorum | reverse complement strand
AATGAGGACTTGCAGCGGAAAGCCCGGCCCGCAGGGACACGCCCAAAGCGCCATAAAAAAAGCGCTCCCGGAAAGGAACGCTTTTGTTGTATAACGGAAATTGTGGATTATTTTTTCTTTCCTTTTGCGGGAGCTTTTGCTGCTTTTGCCGCTTCCTGGGCCGCTTTCATAGCCGCACGCGAGATACGTACCTGGGCTACTACAGTATTTTCAGGATTAAGGATTTTGAAATTGTTGGTTTCAAGTTTGGTCACATATAGTTTGTTACCCATTTCAAGTTCAGAAATGTTGGCCTCCACAAAGTCAGGCAGGTTGGCAGGAAGCGCACGCACCTTTAGTTTACGCTGGTTAAGGCGGAGTACGCCACCACCCAGCACGCCTGGCGAGGTCCCAGTGATTTTTACAGGCACGTCCATAGTGATTTCTTTGTCCTGGTGCAGCTGGTAAAAGTCAATGTGCAGGATGTTGTCCGTTACCGGGTGGAACTGTATGTCCTGCAGCACGGCGTTGAACTGCTTGCCGCCTTCCAGGTCAATTACTACCGTGTGTACGTTTGGAGTGTAAACCAGGTTTTTAAAAGCCTTTTCTTCTGCGGTAAAATGTACTGGCTGATCTCCTCCGTATAACACGCAAGGAACCCTTCCAGCATTACGTGCCGCACGCGTTGCCGCTTTGCCCACGCTTTCTCTTTCAGATCCTTTGATCGTAATTGATTTCATTTGAAATAAAATATAAAAAATTAATAAATAAGTTACTGTAAAAATTTACCGCTTATCGAGTTGTTGTTCTGCACCATGTGCATTACCTCGGCAAACAGCCCCGCACACGAAACCACCTTGATTTTTGAGGCTTCTTTTTTCAGCGGTATACTGTCGGTCACAATCAGTTCAGACAGTTTTGATTTTTCAATCTTGTCATACGCGTCGCCCGATAAAATGGCGTGCGTACAAATTGCCCTTACGCTTAGCGCGCCTTTTTCGATCATGAGGTCGGCCGCTTTTGCCAGTGTCCCTCCTGTGTCTATCATGTCATCAACAAGCACAATGTTCTTTCCTGTCACATCGCCTATCAGTTCCATGGTTTCAATCTTGTTGGCCTCTTTGCGCTGCTTGTAGCATATTACCACATCGCTGCCCAGGAACTTGCTGTAGGCATAGGCCCTTTTCGATCCGCCCATATCCGGTGAGGCTATGGTAAGGCTCTCCAGGTTGAGTGACTTTATGTAAGGCACAAATATGGTAGAGGCAAACAGGTGGTCCACCGGCTTTTCAAAAAATCCCTGTATCTGGTCGGCGTGCAGGTCCATAGTCATAATCCTTGTGGCGCCTGCGGCTTCAAGCAGCTTGGCTACAAGCTTGGCCCCTATGGGTACCCTCGGCTTATCTTTCCTGTCCTGGCGTGCCCATCCGAAATAAGGGATAACGGCAGTAATGTGCCTGGCCGAAGCCCTCTTGGCGGCATCAATCATCAGGAGCAGCTCCATAAGGTTATCCGAACTTGGGAACGTGGAGCATACCAAAAACACCCTCAATCCCCGTATGGATTCTTCAAAAGAAGGCTGGAACTCACCATCACTATATTTAGAGAACGTAATTTTACCCAGTGGCACACCATAGCTCTCGGCTATTTTTTCAGCCAGGTACACACTTTGGGAACAGGCAAATATCTTTGCTTCCGGTTCTGCGTGAGGCATTTTAAATTGTTGTTTTGTAGTTAGTTAGTGTTGTGTTGTGTAAACGAGGTGCAAATTTAGGAAATAAAATGAACCCTGAAAGCAATTTAAAAGGTATTTTTCCTCAATTTAAATATTATTTTTTAAATTTGCAGCCACAATAACCGGCCTGGATGGCGGAATTGGTAGACGCGCACGACTCAAACTCGTGTACTACGGTGTGTGGGTTCGATTCCCACTCCAGGTACTAAAAAGGCTTCCGCAAGAGGCCTTTTTATGTTTAGAAATAATCTCGTATTTCTTCAAAATAAGTTTACCCGTAAATTAGGATAAAACTAAAAAACGCTTTATTTACTCTCCAGGCAGTTTATATACCCTCACTGCTGACTTATGCGGACACCAAGTTTTTAACACGCAAACGATTTCGGTCACCTTCGCGCGCTGAAAACTTTGTTATTAGCAGTATTTTAAATAGTTTTAATTTTTAAAGCCACTCGTGGCGTAACTAATTCGTACCTCTTTGTGATGAAATACCCTTTTATAGTACTCTTGCTCCTGTCAAGCTTTTTGCAGGCCCAGCAGCTTAAATCGCCTGATGGCAATTTTACCCTTACCTTTTCGCTCGGCACCGGCGGCAAACCCCTTTACAGCCTTACCTACAAAGGCAAAGTCGTAGTTAAGCCCTCTGGCCTCGGGCTTGAGCTAAAGGGCGACAAAACATCGCTGCTGGACGGGTTTACGGTATCCGGCGTGAAGAACACTTCTTTTGATGAAACATGGAACCCGGTTTGGGGCGAGGTGAAAACCATAAGGAACCATTATAACGAAATGGAGGTAAGCCTCAGCCAGAAAGAGCCCGAAAGGCTGCTGGTACTCCGGTTCAGGCTGTTTGATGACGGCCTGGGCTTCCGGTATGAGTTTCCGCAACAGAAAAACCTGGCCTATTTTGTTATTAAGGAAGAACGCACGCAATTTGCCATGGCAGGCGACCACACGGCCTACTGGATACCGGGTGACTACGATACCCAGGAATATGACTACACCACCTCTAAACTATCCGAAATACGAGGGCTTATGCCTAAAGCCATAACTGCCAATGTATCCCAAACCTCATTTTCCCCTACCGGCATACAGACTTCACTGATGATGAAATCTGCCGACGGGCTTTACATTAATATCCATGAAGCGGCACTTATCAATTACGCCTGTATGCACCTTAACCTGGATGACAGGAATATGGTTTTTGAATCATGGCTTACACCCGATGTCAAAGGAGATAAAGGCTATATGCAGGCCCCCTGCACATCGCCGTGGCGCACGGTAATTGTAAGTGATGATGCCCGCGATATACTTGCCTCCAAAATGATATACAACCTTAATGAGCCTTCTAAAATAAAAGATACCTCATGGATAAAGCCCGTAAAATATGTAGGCGTTTGGTGGGAAATGATTACCGGTAAAACAACATGGTCTTATACGGATGAGTTTCCATCGGTGCAGCTTGGCATAACCGACTACGCCACGGCAAAACCCAACGGGAAGCATGGCGCTAACACAGCCAATGTAAAAAAATATATAGATTTTGCGGCCCTGCACGGTTTTGACGGGGTACTGGTAGAAGGATGGAACGTAGGATGGGAAGACTGGTTTGGCCACCATAAGGATTATGTTTTTGACTTTGTAACCCCATACCCCGATTTTGATGTGGAAGGCATACGGGAATATGCCAGGTCAAAAGGCGTAAAAATGATCATGCACCACGAAACGTCATCATCCGTACGCAACTATGAGCGCCACATGGACAAAGCCTATAAATTCATGAAAGATAACGGGTATGATGCCGTAAAAAGCGGTTATGTGGGCGATATACTTCCGCGTGGTGAGAACCATTACAGCCAGTGGATGGTCAACCACTACCAGTATGCCCTTGAAAAAGCCGCTGAATATAAGATAATGCTTAATGCACACGAAGCCGTGCGCCCTACAGGCATAGCACGCACCTACCCTAACCTCATCGGTAACGAATCAGCCCGCGGCACTGAGTACCAGTCATTCGGTGGGTCAAAGCCAAACCACGTAGCGGTGTTGCCGTTCACAAGGCTTTTAGGCGGCCCCATGGATTATACCCCGGGCATTTTTGAGATGGACCTCAGCAAGCTCAACCCTTCCAATACATCACACGTAAACAGCACCCTGGCTAACCAGCTGGCACTATATGTTACTCTTTACAGCCCGCTACAAATGGCTGCCGATACCCCTGAAAATTACAACAGGTTCTTAGATGCTTTCCAGTTTATAAAAGATGTGGCCGTTGACTGGGACGACAGCAAATACCTCGAGGCCGAGCCGGGGCAGTATGTTACGGCAGCACGCAGGGCAAAAGGCAGGAGCAGCTGGTTTGTAGGCAGCGTAGGTGGGTATGAGCCCCGCACTTCAAACATAACGTTTGATTTCCTCGACAAAGGCAAAACTTACATTGCCACCATTTATGCCGATGCCGCCGGTGCGCATTACAAAACAAATCCGCAGGCCTATACCATCAGGAAAGTAGCAGTAACCAGCAAATCAAAACTGTCACAGTTTGTAGCTGCCGGCGGGGGCTATGCCATCAGCATTGTTGAGGCAGGCAAAGAAGCTGCAAAAGGGCTGCCGAAGCTGTAGTTACCGGATAATAAAAACCTTTAGCAGATATTGTGGCATAATTGGAGAATTAAGATTTACAATAACGCCAGTTTTTTTATGTCTTCTGAAGGTACTATTGCCGACTCATAATCATTATTGGCCAGCCATAGCATTGCTTTAGCTATAGCCCCGGCTTTTATGCTTTTATACCTTGCCACCCTGCCAACGAGCAATGGGTTTATTATGCGCATTAAGAGGATTCCTAACCGCTCCGCGGGTCGTGCTTCATTCCGGTCGGCTTCAATGAGTGAAGGCCGTAGTATATGGGTTTTAGCAATGCCCTGTTCCAGCACATCGCGCTCCATTTCGCCTTTGGTACGGTTATAAAACAGGTTGCTGGCAATATCTGCTCCCAGTGCCGAAATGACAATAAAAGACCTGCAGCCGTTTTGCCTGGCCAGTTTTGCCGCGGTAACAGGAATGCCGTGGTCGGTTTTATAGTATATGCCTTTATCCGGTGTTTTGGCCTTGGTTGTGCCTATGCAGCAGAAAATGTCATCAGCAGAAAACACACCTGCACTATCCTGTAACTGCAACATGTCGGCCACATATTCAAATACCTTTGGGTGTGTAATACCCGTGGCCCGCCGGGTAATTATTTTAATTTCATGATAACGATTGTCTTTAAGAAGCAGTTCCAGCAGCAGCTTCCCCGTTACGCCTGTAGCGCCCAGCACAATTGCACTCTTTCCCATAGTATGCTATTTAATTTATATAAATATAAAGTAATTTTACATCATGGACATGCCTTTTCCCATACGAAAAATTATCCATGTAGATATGGACGCCTTTTATGCTTCGGTAGAGCAGCTGGACAACCCCGAACTACGGGGCAGGGCACTGGCTGTAGGCGGAGGCGAAAAACGGGGCGTTGTAGCGGCCGCCAGTTATGAGGCAAGGAAATTTGGCGTACGCAGCGCCATGAGCGGCTTCCTGGCAAAAAAGAAATGCCCTCACCTTATTTTTGTCAGGCCCAGGTTTGAGCGGTACACCGAAATATCAAAAAAAATCCGCAATATATTCTATGAGTATACCGACCTGGTAGAGCCGCTTTCCCTTGATGAGGCCTACCTCGATGTGACACGTAACAAAAAAGGTAACCCAAGCGCTACCATGCTCGCTTCTGAAATAAGGCAGCGCATATTTGAAGAAACCGGGCTTACGGCTTCGGCAGGCATTTCCATCAATAAATTTATTGCCAAGGTAGCCAGCGACTACAACAAGCCAAACGGGCAAAAAACCGTAAACCCCGATGAGGTTACTGCCTTCCTGGAAAATCTGCCTATAGGTAAATTTTATGGCGTGGGCCGTGTTACGGAGGAGCGGATGTACCAGCTGGGCATATTTACAGGGCGCGAACTAAAAGAAAAGACCCGGGAGTACCTTACAGAGCATTTTGGCAAATCAGGCACTTTTTACTACAACGTGGTGAGGGGCATACACACAAGCGAGGTAAAGCCCGGGCGCATTGCAAAATCAGTAGGGGCAGAACACACATTTTTTGAAAACCTCGTTTCAGAAGTCTTTATGGAGGAAAAACTGCACGACATAGCCTCCGAACTGGAACGAAGGCTGAAAAAAAAGAAGGCTGCCGGCAAAACCGTTACCCTAAAAATAAAGTACAGCGATTTCACCCTGCAGACCCGTAGCAAAACACTGCCTTACTTTATCTCTGACAAAGCCCTGATTATGGAAGCCGTTACAGAATTACTGTACCAGGAAAAACTAAAAAACTCCGTTAGGCTGCTGGGCATATCACTGGCCAACCTGAACACGGATGCCGAAAATAAAGTTAAAAAGCAGGTGGCAGTGCAGCTGAAGTTTGACTTTTAACCTACGCCTCAAAAATTTTGTTTCAGGAACATTTAAGGCGGTGCCAGGAGCACGCAGAAGGGTAATANGCGTATCTTCGTGTACTGAGCTGATATTCTTTTTTAAAGGCATTACCTGATAAATAATCCTTTAATATACTGAATGTCAGCTTTTTATACAAATTTTTAAGAACTTATTTTATTGATTTTTAATCAATTATATTTTTTGTCGTGTACTAAACAATCTGCATTAGCATATGGTAACGATGCACCCAGTAGGAATTTTTATCTTCATAAAAATGAGCTGCCTTAAAAATTTTCTCATATTTGGCGATTTCCAGGTTATCTGGTGTTGTAGGAAAACTCAATAAGCAACTCCTAAGTTTATGAGACTGAAAGCTAAATAAATTTTGGTTCTCAGAGCCAATACATAAATGATCAACTTTATAGTCTGGGAAAGGTAATATAACCGAGTTTTTTATTTTAAACCACTTATTGGAAGGAAAACAATAAAAATAAATTTCTTCTTTGGCGGCATTATAATACATATTGGTAATCCTGTTATTATTTACTTCATGATGGCCTAAACACTGGGCTTTTTGAAGTTGGCTTCCATTGTAATAATATAGACCCATTTCTGTGCCAATCCACACAAAGCCATTAGAATCAGATAACGCCATTTTTGGAGTAACAATTTGATTTCCTTCTACTTTTTCNATTCCGCTGCGCTCCATTGCGGGCTTTCCGCTGCAATCCCTCACGCGGATTGCGGCAGCAAATGGTGTGGCGGTTTTTGTATAGATAAACTTCATTAATATAAATTTATACATTTGCTACAATTACACCCCGGAAATAATTACGCATTTAATAGTTTGTAAATTATAAACAACACAAAAGTATTGTTAACTGTACTGCTTTTTCGGGATTTTGTAGATGTAAATAAGAAGTTAGCGCTGCTTCATGTACAGCACACCCTGTCCGTTAACAGCGCTTAAACCGGCCTTCAGTTGCGGTCATAAATTAATATGAATAATAAAATATAGCATGAAAACAGGAATTAAAATTTACTTAGTATTGTCAGGAATTTTACTTATAGTATTGTCCTGCAAAGTGTTTTTTGCCATAGAACCAAAAAGCGAGTTGACATTAAACAAGCTCACGATTATAGACCGCAATTCAGGAAAGCCGGTCCTTATTCTGGCTGACAGCGTACCGGATGGCGTTATCAATGGGAAAGTGCTCCCCAGGATATTTAAGCCAAGGGGGATGGTTTATTTTGATAATAAAGGAAATGAAACAGGAGGGTTAATAGTGAACAATCAGGAGGGCATGGAAACTGCCATGTTTACCGTTGATTATAATAACACAGACGCGTTTTCCATTTTTAAAAATGAAACGGATACAACATACGCTATGGGTATAGCAATCAGTGACCGGAACACGGAGGAAGAATTCAGAAAAAGGGGCACGGGCGGTACCCCGAGAATCGTGATCCAAAACCGTGACAAAAATGCCATCTTTGCTATGACCGATACAAAAGGAAGAGAACGCGTCGTGTTTGTTGTAGGCCGGAATGACGATGTACAACTCTTAGTTCTTGATACATTAGGGAAAACAGTGAAAAATTTAGCGACAAAATAACCACTGCTGCCAGCCGTTTACAAAAATCGGTTAAGGCTCACACAGCCTTATCCGCAAATCATCGCCGTGATATTAGTTGGGCCGGGGCATGTTGGTATATTATTCGTACTTTTGCCGAAAATCTTGAAGATGGTCAGGATAGGCAATATACAATTACCGGAATTCCCGCTTTTGCTCGCCCCGATGGAAGACGTCAGTGACCCGCCGTTCCGAAGGCTGTGCAAAACCCATGGGGCCGATTTGATGTTTAGTGAATTCATTTCCTCCGAAGGACTCATTCGAGATGCCATAAAAAGCAGGCAGAAACTGGATATCTTTGATTATGAACGCCCGGTAGGCATACAGATTTTTGGCGGTGATGAAGAGGCCATGGCCATGTCGGCACGTATCGTGGAAACAGTAAACCCCGACCTGGTGGACATCAACTTCGGGTGCCCGGTAAAAAAAGTGGTCTGCAAAGGCGCCGGAGCAGGTGTCCTTAAAGATGTCGGCCTCATGGTACGCCTTACTAAAGCCGTGGTGAACAGTACTTCGCTTCCCGTTACGGTAAAAACACGCCTTGGCTGGGACGAAACTTCCATAAATATTGATGAGGTAGCCGAAAGGCTGCAGGATGTGGGCATAAAGGCGCTGACTATACACGGGCGCACACGCGCACAGATGTACAAGGGCGAAGCCGACTGGAGCCACATTGCCAGGGTAAAAAACAACCCACGCATCAACATCCCGATATTTGGCAACGGCGACATTGATACGCCAGAAAAAGCCCTTGACTATAAAAACAGGTATGGTATCGATGGCATCATGGTAGGCAGGGCCGCTATTGGCTATCCGTGGATTTTTAATGAAATAAAGCATTACTTTAAAACAGGTACGTGCCTGCCGGCACCAACGGTTGAAGACCGCGTAGAGGCCGCACGCAACCACCTGAAATGGGCTGTCGAATGGAAAGGTGAGAGGGTAGGCGTATTTGAGACCCGCCGCCATTATGCCAATTATTTTAAAGGCATCCCGAATTTTAAGGAGTACAGGCAGCGTATGGTAACCCATGATGCCGCAGCAGATGTATATTCCGTGATGGACGAAGTGCTCGAAAAATTCGCCGGATATAAAATAGCATAAAAAAAACCGCCCTCAGGCGGTTTTTAGTTAATATTATTTTAAATCACACCTCAACCCTTTTTCCATCTTCCCTCCTGAAAAGATAATGCTGATAAAGATTGTACTCTTTAATCTATCAACGTCAAAACACCGGCATAATCAATACCGGCTGTTGAAACGCCATAGGCTTCAGTGTAGCGATCGGGTATATAGGTATCTACATGGTTATAATACGAGTGCAGCTACGATGACACCAACGCTAACGATGTGGTACCGTCTACATCATAATCACCGAAAACTAAGATATTTTCATTATTGGCAATAGCCTGCTCTATGCGCTGCACTGCCTTGTCCATATCCTTCATCAGGTACGGGTCGTGCAGGTCGCTCAGCAACGGGCGGAAGAACTGCTTGGCCTGCTCAAACGTTTCCACACCCCGCTGCACCAGTAGCGAAGCGGTAACCTCATCTACACTGAGGGCTTCGGCAAGGTGTTTTACTTTATGAGGGTTCGGGTTGAGGTTTGAGGGTCCGGCGCATGATAATGATTAGTCGCGCAAATATAACGCAAATAGTTGTTGGTGAAGATTCTTCCTTTATTACAATAACACTATTATTACTGCTATGTAACTAATAACAATTTATACCAAAAAGTAATCTGCCTTTTTCTACATGTACTTCATATTGTACCCCATCTTGCCTCCATATACCTTTTGGAAAGATTTTTTCATCAGACATTATCCCGATCTGGAACAGTATAACATCTATATCATCTATAGTTATGTATCTATGTACAGGCCCTGATGCAATCATACCCTTCATTACCTGCATCAACTGAGGAGTATTATAAGTTATGTAGTCGTGAATACCAACCAATACAATTTTAATCACCGCACCTTCTTTATTCAATTTCGCCTCGATGCTTATACTTTCTGTAACTGGCATAGTGCAAATAGAATATTTACCTTTTGTAACCGTACCTGGCTTCAGGCGTGAATCCCATCCCGATTTGGCCATATAAGTATTAAACCTGTCCCTGAATTGTTCTACGGACTCAGCAAATTGATAATCGCCACCTGTAAATGTATCTTTAGCTATGCCTAATGTATCTTTTACAATTACAGCAGGTTCTAAAATAATATCAGTAGCCTTAACTGATTGTTTAACATTTTTATCTTCTTGGCAGCCTGAAAATAAAGTGGCTGCAATTAATATTGTACATACAATGTTAGGCTTCATATTCAGAGTTTAAACCAGCATTAACATAAACGGCCCGGCAAGGTATTTTACTTTATAGGGGCAGGTAAAGGTTTGTGGGTTCAGCGCAATTATCACATTTAGAGCAAAAATAGCTTAATTTAGTATATTAAAATGGGCATCAATGAAAAATTCTGTTATAGATGAACAAGGCTTTAAAGAGTTAATAAATAATCCCGATAATGATTCCGCTAAAAAATATACCATAGATTATGGCCTTTTCAAAACTTTTGAAAATTATGAGATTTACGATACAAAGTTTGAATATGGTGAATTATATGAGAAGAATGTGGTAATTGATAGGTGTCTGTTTAATAAAGTGGACATTGATGGCGCAGAATTTAAAGAAATGCTATGGTTTAAAAACTGTACCTTTCAAGGTGATTTTACAATCAAGGAAGGCTCAATGAGAAGCTTAATGTTTATTAACTGTGAATTTATTGAGGGTATAACTATCTATAATGCTAAAGTAGTAGACAATTTCTCCATCAACAATTGTAACGCTAAATACCCAATTTTAATTAAGGGTGGGATTTATAAAAATTTCACATACTATGCGTTAAATGAAAAAACACATTTAAAAATCAGTGGTGCATTTACCTTTATAGAACATTTTAAATTGAAGTGGTTTAAACTTATTTGTTAAATAAAAAAGGGTTG
>NZ_NOXV01000261.1 GCF_002251835.1 Flavobacterium cyanobacteriorum | reverse complement strand
GTGAATTGCTTTCAAAATTGTACCTTTAAGGGATTATTCACAGGTCACCATCGGCTACATTCGGCATGTCTGTCGTTGTGAATTGCTTTCAAAATTGTACCTTTAAGGGATTATTCACAGGATCTCATCAACTATAGAGTGTAGATTGCAGTTGTGAATTGCTTTCAAAATTGTACCTTTAAGGGATTATTCACAGGTAAAGTTTTTTAATTTCTAAAACCCCCTGTGTTGTGAATTGCTTTCAAAATTGTACCTTTAAGGGATTATTCACAGGCAGATTGGTTTTGAGTGATGGCAGAACAGAGTTGTGAATTGCTTTCAAAATTGTACCTTTAAGGGATTATTCACAGGAATGACCGAATGCCAGCAGTATGAACAGCGGTTGTGAATTGCTTTCAAAATTGTACCTTTAAGGGATTATTCACAGGTATGCCGCAAAAACAATAGTGCTTAATGTGGTTGTGAATTGCTTTCAAAATTGTACCTTTAAGGGATTATTCACAGGGGTTGTATATTTGTATCAGATAACAATTAGTTGTGAATTGCTTTCAAAATTGTACCTTTAAGGGATTATTCA
>NZ_NOXV01000271.1 GCF_002251835.1 Flavobacterium cyanobacteriorum | reverse complement strand
ATAAGCTGGAAATTAATTTAATACAATTTTTGTCGTGTACTTAGTAAACATTTAAAAATAAAATATTGAAAATAAAAAAGGATGCCCTACAGCATCCTTTTTTAGTATAATGAATAACGATTAGTGGTGTAACACTTCTTCATTAGGCTTCATTGGCACGTTTTGGGGAACGAAATCTTCCTCATGGCCGGGCTTACTGTAGTCATAAGGCCACCTGTAAACTTCCGGTATTTCACCAGGCCAGTTCCCGTGCATGTGCTCTACAGGAGCAGTCCATTCAAGGGTATTTGACTTCCATGGGTTCATCGGAGCTTTTTTGCCTTTGAAAATACTGTAGAAAAAGTTCCACAGGAATGGCAGCTGGAATACAGAACCTATGATGGCAAACATAGTGATGATGACGTTAACATCCTGAAGGTCGTCGAATAGCGGGAATGCTGTGTTTGTATAGTAACGCCTTGGAAGGCCGGCCATACCAATAAAGTGCATAGGGAAGAATACGCCATACGCACATACCGAAGTTACCCAGAAGTGGGTGTAGCCAAGATTTTTGTTCAGCATCCTTCCGAACATGCGCGGGAACCAATGATAGATGCCGGCAAACATACCATAAAGAGCTGATATACCCATTACCAGGTGGAAGTGCGCTACCACAAAGTAAGTATCATGAACGTTAATATCAAGAGTACTGTCTCCAAGGATAATACCTGTAAGGCCACCGGTAATAAATGTTGAAACGAAACCTATAGAGAACAACATGGCCGTATTCATCTGTAGGTTACCCCTCCACAATGTAGTAATCCAGTTGAAAGCTTTTACTGCCGAAGGTATAGCAATAAGAAGCGTAGTAAAGGTAAATACCGAGCCTAAGAACGGGTTCATACCTGAAATAAACATATGGTGCCCCCAAACAATAGTAGAAAGGAACGCAATGGCAAGTATAGAGGCAATCATGGCACGGTAACCGAAGATAGGCTTACGTGCATTGGTAGCCATAATCTCTGACACAAGGCCCATGGCAGGAAGGATAACAATGTAAACTTCCGGGTGGCCCAGGAACCAGAAAAGGTGTTCAAACAATACCGGGGAACCGCCCTGGTAGTGTAATACTTCCCCTGCAATAAAGATATCAGAAAGGAAAAAAGAAGTACCGAAGCTCCTGTCAAACAATAACAGTAAAGCCGCTGATAAAAGCACAGGGAACGATACAATACCGATGATAGCTGTAATGAAGAAGGCCCAAACCGTTAGCGGAAGCCTTGTCATAGACATACCTTTTGTCCTCAGGTTTATTACAGTAACCACATAGTTAAGCGATCCCATGAGTGAAGAGGCGATAAAAATGGCCATAGAAACCAACCAGAGGGTCATCCCCGCGCCTGAACCCGGTATAGCCTGCGGAAGTGCACTCAGTGGCGGATAAATTGTCCATCCGGCTGAAGCCGGGCCTGATTCAACAAAAAGGGAAATAACCATGATTACTGACGAAACGAAGAAAAGCCAGTACGATATCATATTCATAAAACCTGAAGCCATATCCCTTGCACCAATCTGCAATGGTATAAGGAGGTTACTGAAAGTACCGCTCAAACCTGCTGTTAATACAAAAAATACCATGATAGTACCATGTATTGTTACCAATGCCAGGTAAATATCATTACGCATTACGCCATTAGGAGCAAATTTATCACCTAAAAGCACTTTAAAAATACCAAATGACTCTTCAGGCCATGCTAACTGCATGCGGAACAGTATAGACATCATGATGCCTATGATACCCATTATAATACCTGTAATAAGGTATTGTTTTGCGATCATCTTGTGGTCAATACTGAAAATATACTTTGTTATAAAAGTATCTTTATGGTGATGAGCATGAGCATCGTGATGACCGTGTTCTGCGTGACCGTGTAATTCGTGTCCTACTGCTGACATATTTCTTTAATTTGAATATTTAAAAAAGAATTATTTTTTCATTACCTGTGCTACTGCTGTTGAATCAGGTTTAGCGGCGGCAGTACCTGAAGCGTCCGGTTTGGCCGGGGTACCCTGAGGGGCATCAGCAGGCGCTGCAGCTTCTTTTTGCGATTCTTTAACAGCTACAGAAAGTGTTTTCTTTTCTTTAAGCCATTTATTGAAATCAGCTTCGCTGTCAACAACAAGTTTCATCTGCATATTGTAGTGTGATGCACCACAAATTTTATTACATAATAATATATAATCAAAAACATATGGTTCCAGGGCCTGTTCGCCTTTTGCCACAAGGGCTGAACTTCTTTTTGAGCGTATTTTGTTGATGTTGGCTACCTTTTCAATGATCTGCGGGTCATCGCGCATTTCGTCTGTTGTAATGGTTGGCGTGAAAGCAAATTCAGTCACCATACCCGGCACTACGTTCATCTGTGCCCTGAAGTGCGGCATGTAAGCCGAGTGCAGTACATCCTGGGAGCGGAATTTAAAAATAACTTTCCTTCCTTTAGGGATGTGCAGCTCATTAACCGTAATATCATCCTGCGCGTTAGGGTCGCTCATGTCAACACCCATAGTGTTAACACCATCAATATACCTTACGTTGGCTTTTCCTAAAACTCCGTCTTCACCGGCGTAACGTACTTCCCAGCTAAACTGTTTAGCATATACTTCTACATAAAGGGCATCTTTATCCTTATCGTCAACAAACATGATGTTTGTCCAGGTATAAAGGCCGTAAAGTATGAGGCCTGCCAGCACTATAACGGGTATGATAGTCCAGATGAACTCCAGCTTATCATTATCGGCGTAGTAAAAGGCGACATTACCTTGTTTACCCCTGTATTTAAAAGAGAAATAATATAAAAGGAACTGTGTAATTGTCTGAACAAAAAATATGAGGCCAAGCGATATCGCCATAAGGTTATCATACTGCGGGCCGTGTTCGGATGCAGGGGTGCCTAAAGCCAGGTGGCCCCATTTCCATAATGAATATATGGTGATAAGATATATGAATCCAAGGAAAGCAAAATTCAAATAACCATTAACATTATTATCCCTGTCATTGGCTACTTCAGTATTTTCGGTACGAACCGCAGCGCCAACCTGGGTAAGGTGGAATATTTTAGTTAATTGCCATATTGCAATGCCTAATAAAACTAAAACTATAATTATCAATAAACCTGTCATTTGTTTATTCTTTAAATATTAATAATGAAAATGCTTACTTTCCTCAAGGTACGGGTTGTGCTTCACCATAAGCGGCGCCTTGGCCAGTGCGCTGAACACAACAAAAATAAATAATCCAAGGAAGAACATCACTGCACCAATCTCTCCTGCGCCTATAAACCACTGATCGCCCACGGTAGCCGGCATTATCATATTGAAGAAATCAATATAGTGTCCGCAAAGAATTACTATACCTGCCATTACCACTATCCATGACAAACGTTTGAAATCAGTGTTAAGCAATATAAGTACCGGGAAGATAAAGTTCATGGCAAGCATCCCGAAAAAAGGAAGGTTATACTCCTCAATACGGGTTACAAAGTACGTAACCTCTTCCGGTATATCGGCATACCACATAAGCATGAACTGGGAGAACCAAAGGTAGGTCCAGAAGATGCTGATACCGAACATGAACTTGGCAAGGTCATGTATATGGCTTGTATTTACGTACTCAAGGTAGCCTTTGCCTTTAAGGTATAAAGTAATCATGGCTATGGCGGTGATACCGCTTACAAAGAAACTGGCAAATACATACCATCCGAAAAGGGTGCTGTACCAGTGAGGGTCAACCGACATAATCCAGTCCCATGACATGATTGACTCAGTAACTATAAAGAATACAAGGAAAGTTGCTGACATCTTGAAATTCTTTTTGTAAAGCGTTATATCAGAAGCTTCATCGTTAGCTAAAGAATTTTTTCTTGAGTAGTAACGGTAAAGGTTCCATCCGCCAAGGAAAATAACAGCCCTGATGAGGAAGAAAGTTCCGTTAAGGTAACCTGACTTACCCTGAATAAGGGCATCTTCCTTAACTACTTCAGGATCCATCCATATAAACAGATGATGCACATGAAGAACACCTAAAACTAACAAGATAAAAAATAGTATTGAACCCGGAAGCAGGTAGCTGGTGATGCCTTCCATGACCCTGAAAAGGATAGGAGACCAACCTGACTGGGCTGCATATTGTATAGCATAAAAAGCCAGTGCACCTAAAGAAATAAGCATAAAGAATATGGCAGCAACGTATACCGCTGCCCACGGCTTGTTCTGCAACTGGTGAAGAACATGCTCCAGGTGTTCCTGGTGCTCTTTATGGGCATCATGTGCTTCAGCGCCGTGTGCGGCATGGCCGGCTTCACTGGCACTGTGATGATCCTGCACATGATGTGCAGATGCAGCATCCTGGTTATTGGCTGTTGCAATATCGCTTTTGCCTGCAGGAAGTTGCTGGGCATTTCCGGGAGTATCGGCCTCATTAGCAGCAGGCGTAGCAAGGCTGTCGCGGCCAGGCGTACCTGTTATGTGCCTGTCGGCATTTTCGCCCTGATCCTGCTCATCATGAATGGCATGGTCAACAGCATCTTTTTGCTGTGCATCATTAGAATGAACATCCTGTGTTGTATGGACATGAGCGTCTTTTGAAGCATTGTTTGCAGCATCGTGATGTGCGGCATCATGCCCTGAATGGCCGTCATGATGACTTTCGGCAGCCAGTATTTTTTCTACGTCCTCAACGGTTTTTGGTGCAGTGAAAAAACTATATCCAATCCCCAGAACACCTAAGATCATCAGGATAAAAGAAAACGTTTTTAATCTACTTGAAAATGTGTACATATCTTATGCTTTCAGTGTTCTACAATTATAATTGACTCCTAAGTTTCATCACGTGGTGAGTAACCTGCCAACGCTCTTCCTGGGTTAACTGGTTAGCATGCGAACCCATAGAGTTTAATCCGTATGTTACTACATGGAAAATACTGCCTTCAGTAATCTGCCGGTCCTTATAGTTTGGCACGCCGAGGAATTTTTCCCTCTTTACAAGGTTACCTTTCCCGTCACCTTTGTCGCCGTGGCAAATTGCACAGTATATGGTATATAACTGCTCACCTCGGGCCTCATCAATTGAAAGTGAGTCAAGAGGCGATTTAAGGTTGGCTTTGGCAAGCTCATAACCCGCCGTAGAGTTTTCATATTCATATGGGGTAAAGCCCCTGGGTATAGAACCCTTTGCAGGGATTTGAGCTTCTTTACCATTAGGAAAAGCCTTAGACTCTGAATAGGTTTCATAAGCAACAGATTGCTGCATATTAGGGAAATACTGGTAGTTAGGCTCCTTCTTGTTAAAACACGAAGTAACGGCCACTGAAACACTTGCCAATAATGCTATTTTAAATAATGCTTTCATAGTCTTGTTAATGCTTTTCTATTACTTTAACTTCCACAGCACCGGTGTTTTCAAAAAAAGAAACCATCTGGTCAACATCTCCGTGGGCAGCAACTTCCATAAGGAAATGGTCGTCTGTAGTCCTTACATCAGGGTTTTCAGCTTTTTTAAAAGGCCATAATTTACTCCTCATGTAAAAAGTTATCACCATTAAGTGGGCTGCAAAGAATACGGTCATTTCAAACATAACCGGAACAAATGCAGGCATGTTCTGGATGAAACTAAAGCTTGGTTTACCGCCAATATCCTGTGGCCAGTCAATAATCATCATGTAACGAACCATGGTAACAGCCACGCTAAGGCCCACCAAACCATAAAGGAAAGATGTTATTGCTATCCTTGTAGGCTCAAGCCCCATAGCCTTGTCAAGCCCGTGTACCGGAAAAGGAGTATATATTTCTTCAATATGATGATGAGCGGCACGCGTTTTTTTAACGGCGTCCATCAGTACGTCATCATCATTATATAGTACATGCAATACTTTATTAGTCATGATCTTAATGATTATGTTCTGAGTGTGAATGATTATCGTGTCCGTGCTGTTCCCTTAGCTTCTTGTAGGTTTCGCTTGATGATTTCATAATAGACTTAACCTCTGCCTGTGCAATAACCGGGAAGGTTCTTGAGTAAAGCAGGAACAGTACGAAGAAGAAACCAATAGTACCTATATAGAAACCGGCATCTACGAAAGTAGGCTGGAACATTGTCCATGATGATGGAAGATAATCCCTGTGAAGCGAGGTAACGATAATAACGAAACGCTCAAACCACATACCAACGTTAACCACAATAGAGATTATAAATGAAGCCATTATGCTGGTACGTATTTTTTTGAACCACATTACCTGCGGAGAGATTACGTTGCAGGTCATCATCAGCCAGTATGACCACCAGTAAGGCCCTGTTGCCCTGTTAAGGAAGGCGTACTGCTCATACTCCACACCTGAATACCATGCAATGAACAGCTCGGTAATGTAAGCAATACCTACAATAGAACCTGTGATCATGATAATAATGTTCATAAGCTCTATATGCTGGATGGTAATGTACGCTTCAAGGTTTGATACCTTCCTCATGATGATGAGGAGCGTGTTTACCATGGCAAATCCTGAGAAGATGGCACCCGCAACGAAGTATGGCGGAAGGATAGTGGTGTGCCATCCGGGGATAACCGACGTGGCAAAGTCAAATGATACAATAGTGTGTACTGAAAGTACAAGTGGTGTTGCCAAACCTGCAAGAACAAGCGAAACCTCTTCAAAACGCTGCCAGTCCTTAGCGCGGCCGCTCCACCCGAAACTTAATATTGAATATACCCTTTTTGTGAAAGGAGTAAAAGCCCTGTCACGAAGCATTGCAAAATCAGGCAAAAGCCCTGTCCACCAGAATACCAATGATACTGAAAGATAGGTAGAGATTGCGAATACGTCCCAAAGAAGTGGTGAATTGAAGTTTACCCAAAGTGAACCAAACTGGTTAGGGATTGGAAGTACCCAGTAACCCAGCCACGGACGGCCCATGTGGAACACCGGGAATAAACCTGCCTGCACTACCGAGAAGATTGTCATGGCTTCCGCGGAGCGGTTAATGGCCATTCTCCACTTTTGGCGGAAAAGTAACAGTACCGCAGAGATAAGCGTACCGGCGTGGCCGATACCTACCCACCATACAAAGTTGGTAATATCCCAGGCCCATCCAATTGTTTTATTTAAACCCCATGTCCCGATACCGGTGGCTACAGTATAGGAGATACATCCTACACCCCAAAGAAAAGCGGCGAGCGCAATAGAGAACGCAATCCACCATTGCTTATTAGCCCTGCCTTCCACCGGCCTTGCAACATCAACTGTTACATCGTGGAAATTTTTATCACCTATAATTAAAGGTTTTCTAATGGGTGCTTCGTAATGAGACGACATAATCCTTTATATTGTTTCTTATTAATATTTACTTATAGTTCTATACGTTCCTTACCTTAACATGGAAGAATACGTTCGGCTTGGTACCTATGTGTTCAAGCAGGTGGTACATCCTGTCGCTTTCTTTCAGTTGGGTAACGGTATCCTCGGGATTGTTAACATCACCGAATACAAGCGCGCCGCTTCCGCAGGCCTCAGAACATGCTGTATAGAATTCATCCTTACGTACCGGACGGCCTTCCCTCTTCGCTTTAAGGATAGTAGACTGGGTCATCTGGATACATAGTGTACATTTTTCCATAACCCCTCTTGAACGTACGTTAACATCAGGGTTAAGCACCATACGGCCAAGGTCATCGTTCATGTGGTAATCAAACTCCTCGTTCTTGTTGTACAGGAACCAGTTAAAACGGCGTACCTTATAAGGACAGTTATTTGCGCAGTAACGGGTACCTACACAACGGTTATAAGCCATGTGGTTCTGCCCCTGGCGCCCATGTGATGTTGCCGCAACCGGGCAAACGGTTTCGCAAGGTGCGTGGTTACAGTGCTGGCAGAATATCGGCTGGAAAACCACCTGTGGGTTATCTGCCGGGTCTTCAAGGCCATCAAACTTATCGATTGAGTCCATAAGGCCTGAAGCACTTTGCTTCACTTTAACGTCACCGGCAAAGGTATCTTCAGATGAGTAATACCTGTCGATACGCAGCCAGTGCATATCGCGGCTCCTCCTCACCTCGCTCTTACCTACAACCGGTACGTTATTTTCAGCGTGGCATGCAATTACACATGCACCGCAACCTGTACAGGCATTAAGGTCGATTGATAGGTTGAAGTGGTGGCCCACAGTCCTGTCGAATGATTCCCAAAGGTCAACCGTTACGGCAGGAACTTCTTTATGGTCTAACGATACCACAGGAACAACATTCCAGTCGGCAGCGTCTTTAGTATTAAATATCTCCAGGGTAGTTTCCTTAACAATATCACCCCTACCCATTAGTGTTTTCTGGAGCTGTACGCAGGCAAATTCATGGTCGCCTGACTCCTTAGTTATTTTTGCAGCCTGTACATCACTGAAGTTGTTGTAAAGGGCATACGCGTTTACACCCACCTTCATCTCATCTTTCATGCCTTCTTTACGGCCATAGCCAAACGCAAGTCCAATAGTGCCTTTGGCCTGGCCTGGGTGAATGATAACCGGAACTTTCTCCAGTTTCTTTCCGCCTGCTTCAATGGTTACATAGCTTCCGTTAAGGCCACCGTTGGCAACGTTATAATTTTTAAGGCCCCACTTATCAGCATCCGCTTTTGAAACAGTAACATAATTGTCCCACGATACCCTTGTAACCGGGTCCGGGAATTCCTGCAGCCATGGGTTGTTGGCCTGCTGGCCGTCGCCCATACCTACTTTAGTATATAATATAAGCTCAAGTTGCTGTGGTTTTGCGGCCGCAAGCCTTGAAGCCGCTCCTGAATAATCAGCGCCATTGGCTGTAGCCGCAGGAAGCGTTTCAGTAACCGTTACACCATCATGCACCAGCTGGTTCCAGGTTTTGCCTGTAAAGAAGTTAGCCGAAGATGCTTTCAGGTAATCATAATAGCCTGCGGGACTACCCATCCATACAAGAAGCGAATCCTGCAGCTGCCTTGTATTGAACAGCGGGCGGATGGTAGGCTGGGTTATGCTGTAGTAGCCTTTTGCAATGCTTACATCTCCCCATGACTCCAGATAATGGGGCGCTGCTGCTGCAATTGTGCTTACAGAAGATGTTTCATCCTCTTTCATTGAGAACGCTACAGACAGTTTTACTTTTTTAAGGCCTTCAGCAAAATCAGCGCTGTTGGCAAGTGTATAAACAGGGTTAACACCACTCATAATAAGTGTATGTACCCTGCCTGCTTTCATATCGTTAACAAGCTGCATTACCGCTTTGGCATCGCCTTTCCTTATGTAACGTGCCACTCCCGGCCTGAAAGCCTGAGACTGAAGCGCGTTATTTATAGCAATTACAAGAAGCTGAGCGTTTACATCATCAAGGCCTGAAACCAAAACACCACGCGAGCCTGCGGCTTTAAGCTGCTGGGCAGCCTTCACCACTTCTTCTCCTGCTTTACCTTCAATTTTAGGTGCGTTTACAGATGAACCTGTAATAACATTATACAGATATACCAGCGCATGTTTCTGCTGGGCAACAGTCATAGGGACACGCCTGTCGGCATTAGCACCGGTAAGCGACATGTTAGCCTCAAACTGTATATGCTTTGACATTTTCCCGTTCTTCGGGATACGCCCCTGCGCATAGCCTGTATCGCATCCGCCTCCCTGCCAGTCGCTAAGGAAATCAGCACCCACTGAAACTATAACATCGGCATCTTTAAAATCGTAATCAGCCAAAGCCCTTTCTCCATATACCGCCTGGTAAGCATCAAGCGCACCCGTCGCTGAAACGGCATCATAAACAACATGCCTGAAGTTAGGGTATTTTGCACCGAATTCAGCAATAAGCTTATCTGTTGACGGGCTTGCCATGGTATTTGTAAGAAGCACAATCTGGCCGCCTGCAGCTGCAGCCTGACCTAAGCCAGCTTTAACGCGGTTATCTACTTCTTCCCATGAAGCAGGCTTGCCTGCAATTACCGGCTGCTTAAGGCGCATGCTGTCGTACAATGAAAGTACTGACGCATATACCCTTGCATTTGGTTTTATTTTAGAACCCTCAAGGTAGTTGTTCTCTACTTTTATAGGCCTTCCCTCGCGGGCTTTAATAAGTATATTGGCGAAATCAAAACCATCAGCCATTGTTGTTGCATAGTAATCGGCAACACCGGGGATGATCTCTTCAGGTTGAACTACATAAGGAATTGACTTGATAACCGGGCCCTCACAGGCAGCAAGCGAAGCCGCTGCCGTACTGAAGCCTACATACTTTAAAAAGTCACGGCGGCTTGTTGAGGAAGAAGATAAAGCTTCCTTATCACCAAGAAACTCATCTGTAGGAATCTCTTCAACAAACTCATTATTTCTTAGCGTCTCAACAATAGAGCTGTTTTCCTTTAGCTCTTCAACACTTTGCCAGTATTTTTTGTTTGATGCCATTTGTATATAGATATTAGCTTCTTAAAATTGATTAATAGTGACATTTTCCACATTCCGTACCTCCCATATTGGCGGCAGTAAGTTTCTGCACACCATATTTTTTGGCAAGCTCATCGTGGATCTTCTTATAATAGTCATTGCCTTCAACCTTAACATCGGTTTCGCGGTGGCAGTTAATACACCAGCCCATTGTCAGTGATGAATGCTGTTTCATTATTTCAAATGTTTCCACCGGACCGTGGCATGTCTGGCACTCAACACCGGCAACAGAAACGTGCTGCGCGTGGTTGAAGTAAACAAAATCAGGCAGGTTGTGTATCCTCACCCACTTAACCGGCTTTTGCTTACCTGTATATTTCTGGGCTGTTTTATCCCAGCCTACAGCATCGTAAAGCTTCTGTATCTCGGCCGTGTAGAACTCTTTTGAATATTCTACATAAGTAGAATCCTTATCACCCTGGAATTCGGCAATGTTCTTGTGGCAGTTCATACATATATTAAGTGAAGGTATACCTGAATGCTTGCTTACCCTTGCCGAAGAGTGGCAGTATTTACAATCGATACCATTATCTCCGGCGTGTATTTTGTGCGAGAAGTGTATTGGCTGAACCGGCTCATAGCCCTGGTCAACACCAATCTGCATCAGGTAACCATAAATAAAGTATGCCCCCGACAGCATTAAAAGTATTACGGTAACCAGCACGAGGAACTGATTTTTAGCATAAGCTTTCCAAAGCGGAAGCGATGGCTCTTTTTGTACCTCTTCAATATTGTTGGCAGAAACTACCCTTTTCAAGGTCCTGTTTACCAGGTAAAGCATCACAATAAGGACACCAAGCACAAGCACAAGGGCACCTAGGATAATATTATTCGACACACCACTTTCAGCAGCAACAGCACCTGCACCAACCTTGTCACTTCCAGGGGCTGGAGCAGCCGCTTCTTTAGGCTGTGAAGTGTAAGCCATTATATTGTCAATATCCGCATCGGTAAGTTGCGGGAATGCTGTCATAACCGCATTATTGTTTTCAGCAAATAACTTTACGGCATCCGGGTCGCCTGATTTAATCATTTCGCTGCTGTTCCTTATCCACTTGTAGAGCCACTGGCGGTCACGCCTGTCCGCTACACCTCTTAATGCCGGCCCTGTAGCCTTAGCATCCAGCTTATGGCAGGCGGCACAAAGTGTATTGAATAATTCTTTACCTTTTGCAGCATCACCCGCCCCGGCCGGGGCTGCTCCTGTACCGGCAGCACCAGCAGCACCTGCGGCAGGATCAGTCGTAGCGGCAGGAGCCGCGGCCTGCTGGCCGAACGATGCAACTGAAAAGGAGAGCGAGAGTACTAAAAAGAACAATAAAATCCTTGAAAACGAAGAATGGTTACCCACTTTTTTCATATTAAAAATGATTATCGACTTAATTTGGTTAGTTTTTTGCGGTATACCGTAAAAACAGCATACTTTTTTAAAAACTCCCACAAAAATACGACTTATGTATAATTCTCAAACCTTAATTAATCCTTATAATATAATTTATAATTATTCTAAATAATCATTGTTTTAGCCAGTAAAATAAATAGTTGTAATTTTGCGACAAACACACTTCATTATGAGAATTTTAACAAATAAAAAAACCTTAATAATAGCTTTTTTCTTTCTTTTTTCAGGGATAAAATCTGTTGCCCAGGACAATGCGGGGATTGTCCAGGATAGCCGGTTTGAACAGCTGCTTAACGAAAAAAGAAAGATAAATTCGTCAATAACCGTTAATGATCGTTATAAAATACAGATATTTTACGGCGAAAACAGCAATGCAAGGAAAACACTTTCAGAATTTAAGCGAGAATTTAAGGGCATAGACGGCACGATAGTATTTGCAAGCCCTACATATAAAGTGTGGGTTGGCAACTTTACATCAAAAATTGATGCTGAACGCACACTGCTGGATATTAAAAAGAAATATCCTTACGCCCTGATCATAAAACCTAATAAATAAGCCCTGAATAAAAAAGGCCCCGCAATGCGGGGCCTTTTTTATATTATAAAACTATTACAGTTTTTTCTTCACTTCCACTTCCTGGAACGCCTCAATAATATCTAATTGCTGAATATCGTTGTAGTTCTTTACCTGCATACCGCAGTCGTACCCCTTGGAAACTTCCTTAACATCGTCTTTAAAACGCTTAAGTGCGGCAAGCTCTCCGGTATAGATAACTACGCCATCGCGGATGAGCCTGATCTTGGAAGACCTGAATATCTTACCGTCAGTAACCATACATCCGGCAATAGTGCCCACTTTTGAAATCTTGAAAATCTCCCTGATCTCTGCCGTACCGGTAACTTCCTCTTTCATTTCAGGCGAAAGCATGCCTTCCATGGCATCCTTAACATCGTCAATGGCATCATAAATGATAGAGTAGTTCCTGATATCAATTTCTTCCTTATCAGCAAGCTGCTTTGCATTTGGCATAGGACGTACATTAAACCCAATGATAATAGCATCTGAAGCCGAAGCAAGCAATACATCCGATTCGGTTATGGCTCCTACACCTTTGTGTATTATGTTGATTTGTATCTCTTCAGTTGATAATTTAGAGAATGAATCTGAAAGCGCTTCAACCGAACCGTCCACGTCACCTTTAAGGATAATGTTAAGTTCCTTGAACTGCCCCAGCGCAATCCTCCTGCCTATTTCGGCAAGCGTTATATGGCGCTGTGTACGTACTGACTGCTCACGGATAAGTTGTGTACGCTTGGCTGCAATCTGTTTTGCCTCCCTCTCGTCTTCAAAAACACTGAACTTATCACCTGCGGTAGGGGCACCGTCAAGCCCCAGTATTGATATAGGTGTTGATGGCCCTGCTTCTTTGATATTGTGGCCACGCTCATCGTGCATTGCCCTAACCTTGCCATGGTGTTTTCCGGCAAGTACATAGTCGCCTACCTTTAGCGTACCGCCCTGTACAAGCACTGTGGCAACATAACCACGGCCTTTATCAAGGAATGCTTCAACTACTGTACCTACGGCTGCTTTAGAAGGGTTGGCTTTCAGGTCTAAAATTTCCGCCTCAAGCAATACTTTTTCAAGCAGGTCTTTTACCCCTAGCCCCGTTTTGGCCGAAATGTCATGCGACTGAATTTTACCGCCCCAGTCTTCAACTAAAAGGTTCATGCCTGCAAGCCTTTCTTTAATCTTTTCAGGATTAGCGTTAGGCTTATCAACTTTATTGATGGCAAATATAATAGGTACCCCGGCAGCCTGCGCGTGGTTTATAGCTTCTTTTGTTTGTGGCATGATATCATCATCAGCCGCAATTACTATGATGGCAATATCCGTTACCTGCGCACCACGGGCACGCATTGCGGTAAATGCCTCGTGGCCCGGAGTATCAAGGAAAGTTATCTTCTGCCCGTTATCAAGGGTAACCCCGTAAGCGCCTATATGCTGCGTTATACCGCCTGATTCGCCTGCTATAACGTTTTCTTTACGGATATAGTCTAGCAGCGATGTTTTACCGTGGTCTACGTGGCCCATTACGGTAACGATTGGCGCACGGTGCACGAGGTCTTCTTCCCTGTCTTCAACAACTTCAAGATTTTCCTCAATATCTGTAGTGATGAACTGCACTTCATAGCCGAACTCATCAGCAACAATAGTAAGGGTTTCAGCATCAAGCCTCTGGTTCATGGTTACCATAATGCCAAGCGACATACATACTGATATAACTTTGGTTATAGGCACATCCATCATAGTAGCAATTTCGCCCACCGTAACAAACTCCGTTACTTTGAGTATTTTGCTGCCTTCTTCCATCATCCTTTGCTCATCGTCAGATTTCTGGCGGTGACTGTCACGCTTATCCCTCCTGTATTTTGCAGCTTTAGATTTGCTTCCTTTACCCTGAAGTTTTTCAAGGGTTTCACGGATTTGGTTTTTAACCTCTTCTTCGGTAGGCTCAACTTTGGCTACTATGGCTGGCCTGTTTCCTTTATTAAACGGCTTACCCGGCTTGCCGCCTCCCCCCTGTTGGTTAGCACCCTGGCCGCCCGGCCTTCCGCCCTGCGGGTTTTGGCCTCCCATACCCGGAGATTTAGGGGCAATCCTTTTTCTTTTATTTTTATTATTGTTCGCACCTCCTTGCTGCCCATGGTTTTGCCCGGGTCTGCTGTCTTTTTTAGGCTCTTCTTTCTTCTTCTTTTCAAACTGAGAAAGGTCAATAGTCTGCCCCGTAAAAGTTGCCCCGGAAAGTTTTTGATATTGTGTAGTAATCTTTTCTTCTTCGGGTATTATTGCCTGTGGATTTTGTGTCGGCATTGGCGTTTGTGCGGCAGGCACGTCCTTTTTTTCTAAAGGTTTTTCGGCTATAGGCTCTTTGGCGGGGTGCGATGCGGGTGATTCGGCTTTTGGCTTACCCTCAATAGCGGGGGCGTCTGAAGAAGGCTCCGCTTTTTTAGGATTAAGGTCAATCTTGCCAACAGCTACAGGGCCGGTTAGCGATGCTTTCGCTTTTATTATTTCCTGTCTCTGCTTTTCCTCTTCCTGCCTGCGTTTTTCTTCGATTTCACGTTCCCTTGCAATACGCAGCGCTTCCTTTTCCTTTCTTTTTTCCTCACTCACCTCCAGCGAAGCGGTCTTTTTGCTTTTATCGGCAGAAAACTGGTTGAACAGGATATTGTATTCTTCTGTGGATATCTTGGCATTGGGGCTTGCATCAATAGTATGCCCCTTATCTTTCAGAAAATCCACAGCCCTTTCCAGCGAAATGTTTAATTCCCTTAATACTTTGTTTATTCTTATTGCTCTTTCTTCAGACATACAATATTTTTAATGTTTTCTCTTGTTGTTGTGTTGTAGTTGTAGTTGTTTAGTTACTACTCAAATTCCTCCTTCAGAATGCGCATTACCTCAAGAATTGTTTCTTCCTCAAGATCGGTCCTCCTCACAAGGTCGGCTACATCCTGGTTAAGCACGCTGCGGGCAGTATCAAGGCCTATCTTGGCAAATTCCTCAATAACCCAGGCTTCAATCTCATCTGAAAACTCTGTTAGTTCCACATCCTCATCCTCTGCTGGGCTTCCTTCACGAATAACATCAAGTTCATAGCCTGTAAGCAGCCCGGCAAGTTTTATATTGTGGCCGCCCCTGCCTATAGCTTTAGACACTTCTTCAAGTTTTAAAAACACATCTGCCCTGTGACTTTGCTCGTCGATTTTAATAGACGAAACCTTGGCCGGGCTTAGCGCTCTTGATATAAACAGCTGTGTGTTTGTTGTATAATTGATAACATCTATATTTTCGTTACCAAGTTCGCGTACTATACCGTGTATCCTTGATCCTTTCATACCTACGCAGGCTCCCACGGGGTCTATCCTGTCATCATAGGAATCTACGGCAACTTTAGCCTTTTCGCCAGGGATCCTTACTACTTTTTTAACGGTAATAAGGCCATCAAATACTTCGGGTATCTCCTGCTCAAAAAGTTTTTCAAGGAATTTTTCTGAAGTCCTTGACATTACTATCTGCGGTTTGTTACCTTTTAGTTCCACACTTTCAATGATGCCCCGAACATTGTCGCCTTTGCGGAAAAAATCAGACGGTATCTGCTTTTCTTTGGGCAGGACAATTTCATTTCCTTCATCGTCGACCAAAATTACAGCTTTTGGGCGAACATGATGCACTTCTGCAGTATAAATCTCACCTATAAGGTCTTTAAACTGCTTATACAGGTTAGTATTGTCATGTTCATGGATTTTTGATATCAGGTTTTGCCGTAAAGCCAGTATAGCCCTCCGCCCAAGTTGTATAAGCTTTACTTCTTCAGAAACTTCTTCGCCAACCTCAAAATCAGGTTCGATTTTCCTTGCCTCGCTAAGGGATATTTCAGAATTCGGGTCTTCTACCTCGCCATCAGCTACCACAACCCTGTTCCTCCATATTTCCATATCCCCTTTATCAGGATTGATGATAATGTCAAAATTATCATCGGAACCATATTTCTTCTTTAATGCATTCCTAAATACATCTTCCAGGATCGCCATCAGGGTAACGCGATCTATAAGCTTATCATCTTTAAACTCTGAAAACGAATCAATTAATGCTATATTTTCCATGCCAACACTTTTTATCTTGTTTTAAAATATTATTTCAACAACTGCTTCTTTAATGTCTCCGTAATGTATTTCAGCCTTTTTAAGTACTGTTTCTTTTCCTTTGCCTATCTTTTTGGGTTCTCGGGCTTTCCACTCCAGCACAATAAACTCCTCCCCGGCATGAATGAGCGTGGCGAGTATTTCTTCACCTGCGGTAGTTTTTACTTTAAGCGTACGCCCAACGTTTTTTTGGTACTGCCTTATATTCCTGAGCGGACTGGTGGCACCGGCTGAGGCGACCTCAATAGAAAAGTCCTGCTCTTCGCGGTCAAGGTTATATTCTATGGCACGGCTTATATCTATACAGTCCTGTAAACTTACCCCCTGGTCCCCGTCCAGTGTCACTGTAATCTTGTAGCTGTCGCTTACAGAAAGGTCAATAAGAAATAATGCCGGCCGCTCTTCAAGCGCCTTAGCCAGGAGGTCTTCCACTTTTTCTCTGAACGCCATATATGCTATAAAAAGAGGGGACTCTTGCCCCCTCATTATTTAAATTTTTAGTAAATAACGGCGCAAATATACTAATTTATTTTATATGTTGAAAATCATTGCTCAATGCAAAAATATTTTATACTTTTATTGTATTAAATTTCTAACCAATTTACGTTAATTACACTCCACTATGAAAAAAATTTTAGTCCCTACCGACTTTTCCGAACATGCCGAATATGCACTAAAGGTTGCCGCAAACATAGCCCGTGAGAACGATGGCCAGGTTTATTTGCTGCACATGCTCGAACTGCCTTCCTATGCAAATGACGGTATTGGAGAAAGTAACGCGGTAGGCAGTAGCGCTGATGTACCGGAAGTTATGTTTTTTATGGAAAAAACCCGCGAGCGGTTCCAGGAAATTCTTAACGAGCCCTACCTTCAGGGGATTGATATTGTTGAGGCAATACAATTTGAAAGGGCATTTGACGGGATTATGAAAAATGTAAAAAAGCATAGTATAGACCTCATTGTAATGGGTTCGCACGGAGCAAGCGGCTTCCAGGAAATGTTCATCGGCTCTAATACTGAAAAAGTGGTGAGGACATCAGATGTGCCGGTGCTTGTCATAAAAAAAGAACAGGAAGGCTTTAATCCGGCCAATATGGTGTTTGCCTCTGACTTTTCAGACGAAGTAAAAAAACCTTTTGCTAAAGTAGTTGATTTTGCAAATAGTTTTAATAGCAATATACACCTTGTATATGTAAATACCCCAAATAGTTTCCGTTCTACACACGCCGCCGAAAAAATTATGCATGATTTTGCTTCAGGCTTCAATTTTACAAACGGCTACACCACACATATATATAACGATGTAAATATTGAGAAGGGAATACTGCACTTTGCCAACAGCATTAATGCAGACCTGATAGGGATGTGTACACACGGCAGGAAAGGCCTTGCACACTTCTTTAACGGCAGTATAAGCGAAGACCTGGTCAATCATGCCGTAAGGCCAGTTATTACCTTTAAAATATAATCAAAAAAATTTCATAAATAAAAAACCTCTCGTTGCTGAGAGGTTTTTTTGTTGGTCCACTAGGACTCGAACCTAGAATGACTGAACCAAAATCAGTAGTGTTACCATTACACCATGGACCAGTTCTGTTTTGCATAAAGGCATGACTGAAGCCAACAGCACTTGTTTGCGGGTGCAAATGTAATATATAATTTTTTTAATGCAAATTTTTATACTAAAAAATATGAAAAACTGATATTGCACGTTATTCAGGAAACAGCACAAAAATCTAAAACGATACGCCTTTGGCCAGCAGGTAAATGAATAATGGGCTGACTTGTGAAAGCTTTATTGCTGTTATACCGGCAAGGCAGAAGTTTTCATATAAAATATCGGCTATACGCATATTTACATAAAAAAATAGTTTCTTTGCATTAAATAAACCTGATCCTGTTACTGCATGACAACATTCAATTTTAAAAAGTGGAACACCCTCCTTGGCTGGACCGTTTTTGCAATTGCCCTTACTGTATATTCATTAACTGTTGAACCTACGCTAAGTTTTTGGGATTGTGGAGAATACATTGCCACATCTGCAAAGCTTGAAGTAGGCCACCCGCCGGGAGCACCTCTCTTCCAGATGATCGGCGCTTTTTTTGCTATGTTTGCCTTTGGCGACACCTCTAAAATAGCCTTAATGGTCAATATGGTGTCAGTTTTTTCAAGTGCTTTTACTATCCTGTTCATGTTTTGGTCCATGACCATTATCTTGAAAGACCTTGTCAGCAAATTTTCAGAATTTAATAAAAATAATGCCGTTGTTATTTTAGGCAGTGCTGCCGTCGGCTCGCTTGCCTATACATTTTCAGATAGCTTTTGGTACAATGCCGTCGAAGCCGAAGTATATGCTATGGCTTCACTGTTCATTGCGATACTGCTCTGGCTGGGCCTGCGCTGGGGGCAGGAAATGCATACACCCCGCGGTAATAAATGGCTGCTCATCATCTCATTGGTAATAGGCTTATCATTCGGGGTACATTTCATGGCTATACTAGCTATACCAACGATTGGATTTATTTATTTTTTTAAAAATTATGAAAAAGTCACGGTAAAAAATTTCATTATAGCCAATATTGTAATTGTGGCTATACTGCTGTTCATATTTAAGCTACTGCTGCCTTACACTATGGCCCTTTTCGGCAAAACCGAAATATGGATGGTAAACAGCCTCGGACTGCCTTTCAATTCTGGAACGATATTCATGTTCTTCCTTATTGTTGCTTTTTTTTATTTCGGGCTGCAATACACAAAGAAAAAGCAATTTGCCATTTACAACACACTCTTACTCTGCGTGCTTTTTATCCTGATAGGATTCTCCACGTGGATGATGCTCCCTATACGTGCCAACGCTAATGTGGTTATCAATGAGAACCGTCCTTCGGATGCCGCAGAAGTACTGGCTTATTACAACAGGGAGCAGTATGGCGAACAGAAATTATTTTATGGCCCAATGTATTCAGATACTTACGCAGGGCTTGACAAGGAAAATCCTTATGAAGATGAAAAACCTAATTACCAACGCGATTATAAGACCGGTAAATATGTAATTGTAAACAACTATGTAAATGCAAAGCAAAATACTGACGACAATCATAAAGGCTTCATGCCACGTATGTGGAGCAGTGAACATGCTGTAAATTACATGAGTTTTTCAAAGCCCCTTGAATTCCGGCTGGACCCGTCTTATCCTTTTGAGAGTGAGCTGGAAAAATATGGCCTCCCGCTGGAACGGATGAGCGATGAGGAAATAAGCACTGCTATCGGCCAGGTAAAAGGAGAGCTTGAAGGTATTATTAATGAATTCAGGGTTTCCTATAAATCCGGCAGGGCTGACCTTGAGGATTATGATAAGTTCCTGAAAAATTATGGCCAATACCTAATTGTTGAAAAACCATCGCTGGCCGATAACCTTGCATTTATGTTCGAATACCAGTTCGGGTACATGTACTGGCGCTACCTGATGTGGAACTTTACCGGCAGGCAGAATGACATACAGGGCAAATATGACACCCAGGACGGCAACTGGCTAAGTGGCATTAAGCCGGTTGATGAACTGCACCTGGGCTCACAGGACAACCTGCCGTCAGACCAGCTGAACAACAAAGGAAGGAATGTTTATTATTTCCTCCCCTTTATACTGGCAGTTATCGGGCTTGTTTTCCATGCTAAAAAAGACATGAAAAGCTTTTATATCCTGCTGACCCTGTTCCTTTTTACAGGCCTTGCCCTTAAAGTTTACCTTAACGAAAGGCCTTTTGAACCCCGTGAGCGCGATTATGCCCTTGTAGGCTCCTTTTATGTTTTTGCCATTTGGCTGGGCTTTGGCGTGTATGCCATATATGACGGATTAAAGAAATTCCTCCAGCCTAAAATTGCAGGACCGGCTGTTATAGCCATATCCATGCTGGCCGCGCCGGTACTGATGGCATCGCAAAACTGGGACGACCATGACCGTTCAGGCAAATACACAGCGCTGGCCATGGCTAAAGCTTATTTATCTTCCTGCGATAAAAATGCCATATTATTTACTATAGGAGATAATGATACCTTTCCGCTGTGGTATGCACAGGAAGTGGAAGGCTACCGCACCGATGTGAGGATAGTAAATACCAGCCTGCTGATGACCGACTGGTATATTGACCAGATGAAGGCAAAAGCCCATGAGTCAGAACCCCTGCCTATCTCTTTCGGGAAATACCAGTACCAGCAGGGAACCCGCGATTATATAGTGCATGTCCCGGAGCGGGAAGACCGCCTCGACTTAAAAACATTTATTACCTTCCTCACTGCGTCAGACAAAGACAAAAACGCGCCAACAGATGAACGTTATACTAAAGAACTAAACAACGGGCACAGGGTAAACTATTACCCCACTAATAAGATAAGGTTTAACGTTGATAAAAATAACGTAATAAAAAACCGTATTGTATCACCTAAACTGTACGACTCCATCGTGCCTTACATCGATTTTGATATTAAGGGAGATGCACTGTATAAAAACAGGCTGATAATGCTTGATATTTTATATAACAACAACTGGAAAAGGCCTATTTATTTTACCGGCGGAAGCTTTGGCGATGATGATTACCTGTGGATGAAAGACTACCTGCAGCTTGATGGTATGGTTTACAAGCTCGTACCTGTAAAAACCACAATCCCTGAAGACGGCAGCCCGCTGGATATGGGGTATATTGATACCGATGTTATGTACAAGATTGTAATGAACTGGTACTGGGGCAACAGCGAAAGCCCGCACATATACCATGACCCGGAGACCCGCAAGAACAGCCTTAATTACCGCACCAACATGGCCAGGCTTGTAGAAGCGCTTATAAATGAAGGTAAATTAGATAAGGCAAAGAAGGTTATTGACCTTGCCATGACTAAAATGCCTGTAGCATATTATGGCTACTATACACTGGTGGAGCCTTTTGCTGCCGGGTATTATGAAACAGCACAGCCTGAAAAAGCACGTAAACTGCTGGACCTGCTTATTGGAAAATACCAGGAAAACCTGACCTATTACAGCGGCCTTACGCTGTCTGAACAGGATGATATGCACATAGACATTATAACTGATATTGAGCGGTACAGGGGCGTACTGGAAATTGCCAAAGAGCATGACCCGGGCTATTACAACAACGCCAAAGCCAGGTTTAACCAGTTTAATAAAAAGTTCCCAAGGTTTAAAAGGGATAACGAATAGTAGTTAATATTATATTTAAGATGCAGCGCCACAAAAGTGCTGCATCATTTATTTAAGGTGATTGCTAATGAAAATGTACTGGGTAAAAACAGGATGGCTGGTAAAAAAGTTCTTTAGCGGTTACGTTTGGGACCTGCCCAATGATGATAAAAAAGTGTACCTCACCTTTGATGACGGGCCAACACCCGGCGTTACCGAATGGGTACTTGATGTCCTGCAACAATTTGATGCAAAGGCTACTTTTTTTTGCATTGGCAGCAATATTGATAAGCATCCTGACATCTTTAATAAAGTGGTAGCCGCCGGACATACGGTTGCCAACCATACCTACAACCACCTGAATGGCTGGAAAACGTCCGCTGAAACTTACCTTGAAGATACCTTTGCTGCTGAAAAAGCCATAGAAGTGCAGGGCGCAGGCACAGCTTTTACTAAATTGTTCCGCCCGCCGTATGGGAAGATCGGGAAGGCGCAGGCGGAAGCGCTGCGAAGAAACGGCTACAGGATTGTTATGTGGGATGTGTTGAGTGCGGATTTTGATACGGCAATTACACCTGAAAAATGCCTTGAAAACGTGATAGGGAATACGCGCGAAGGAAGCGTAATCATTTTTCATGATAGTGTAAAGGCATTTCCAAACCTGGAATATGCGCTGCCAAAAGCGCTTGAATATTTAAAAGGGAAAGGCTACCGGTTTATGGCGATACCTTAAATCTGCTCCTGCACAAGCCCGATAATAGTATTGGCATCAAGCTCGCCGCTCTGCCTCCATACCATTTGGCCATCTTTGTAAATCATTAACGTAGGCAGGCCTTTAATACGAAGGGCATCAGCCAGTTCCTGGTTTTTATCAACATCAATTTTTATGACCTTTGCTTTGTCGCCCAGGGCTGCGGCAACATCCCTTATAACAGGGTGCATTGATACGGAAGGCTCGTTCCATTCTGTATAAAAATCAATAAGCACAGGCACACTGGAATTGATTAACTCGCCAAATTTTGACATAAAATTGAATTTTTAAACCTATTCAAAAGCTGTTTCTACTAAATAATGTAATACAAATATAACATTTTTACAAAATTATGACACTTTTTCACCTTTTTTTAAAGTAAGTACGGTTATTTCAGGCCATATTCCTACACGCCCGGGATATGCATGGAATCCAAAACCCCGGTTAACATATAGGTATCTCCCCAGGTTTTCATACAGCCCGGCCCATTGCTTATATACATACTGCACAGGGCTCCATTTTATAACTCCCGGAATTTCAATACCAAACTGCAAACCGTGCGTATGCCCGCTAAGGGTAAGGTGGTAATTGTTGTTATTATTTTTAACCTCATATTCCCAATGCGATGGGTCGTGGCTCATCAGTATCTTAAAATCCTTTTCTCCTAACCCTTCCGATGCTTTTTTTAGGTCACCGGCCTGCTTAAAGCCTTTACCCCAGTTTTCTACCCCAACAAGGGCTATCTCATCAGTACCACGCTTCAGCTTTATATGTTCATTGAGCATTAGCTTGAAGCCAATTTGCCTGTGTAAGTCTTTTATAGCATCAAAATTGTCCTGCTTTTCTTTTTCAGAACGCCACGTAACATATTCACCATAATCGTGATTGCCTAAAACAGAATATTTCCCTAAGGCAGGTGTCTCAATCCGCCTGAAGGTATCAATCCACGGGTGCAGCTCTTCGGCATGGGTGTTTACAATATCACCGGTAAAGAGGATAATGTCTGATTCCTGCTGATTAACAAGGTCAACAGCATATTCTATCTTTTCCTTATTATCGAAACTACCGCTGTGCACATCGCTTATCTGGGTAATGGTTACCCCGTCAAAATTTTCAGGCAGGTCAGGGAAAAACAGCGTTTGCTTTATCACCCTGAAATTATATTTCCCTTTGGTCATTCCATAAAGCAAAGAAAGAAACGGAATTGCCGCTATACCCATGGCTGTAAGGCTTACGAAACGGCGCCTGTCAGGCAGGAAAGGCTGCTGACTGTCGCCCATAAAAGCCCTTATGCCACCGCATATCACCCTCACAATATCTTCTCCTAAAAGCACAACAGTAAGTAGTATCTTGGGGAGGTACGTTATTAAGAGCAGGCCCATGGTAAAAAGCGTTTGTTTTGTTTGCCCTACACTGCGGTCAAACTGTGTAAAGGAATAAATTATATACAGCAGGATAATTGCTGATAATGCGAGATAGCCGTACTGGGCCCATTTTAGTTTGGTAACGGTACGCACTGACTGAAAGGCGTAAACTTCTATAAGTACAACAAAAAGTATAAACAGTATCCAGCGGATCATAAAGATTTTTTTTACAAATTAACAAATAAACGAGGTGCTAAAAATAAAGCGGCACCGAAATTTAACATGCATCAATCTGGTAAACGATTAAAGAGCATTATTGTTTCTGCTAACGTTTGATTATTTTTACAGGCAAATAATTTTTACATGTCCCAAAAACGACTTTTCCTGCTCGATGCTTATGCACTTATATTCCGTGGCTACTATGCCTTTATAAAGAACCCGAGGATTAATTCCAAAGGGCTCGATACTTCAGCCATTTTCGGGTTTATGAATTCGCTGCTCGATGTAATCAAACGCGAGCGGCCCGACCACCTTGCTGTAGCATTTGATAAGGAAGGAAGCACGGTACGCACAGAAATGTACACCGAGTATAAAGGCAACAGGAGTGCCACGCCCGAGGCAATTGTGATAGCCATACCTTATATACATGATATACTGCGCGCTATGCACATCCCTATCATAGAAGAAGCAGGATGCGAGGCTGACGACCTGATAGGCACTGTGGCGAAACAGGCCGAAAAACAGGGATACCAAGTGTTTATGGTTACGCCTGATAAGGATTTTGCGCAGCTGGTCAGCGAAAATATATTTATGTACCGCCCTGCCAGGATGGGCAACGGCATTGAAATTTGGGGTGTACCCGAAGTGCTGGAACGTTTTGAGATTGAAAGGCCGGAGCAGGTTATTGACTACCTGGGCATGATGGGCGATGCCGTGGATAACATACCCGGACTGCCCGGTGTGGGCGAAAAAACAGCAAAAAAGCTGCTGAAAGAATATGGTACCATGGAGAACCTGCTGGCCCATGCACATGAAATAAAAGGCAAACTGGGCGAAAATATTGCTGCCAATGCCGAAAAGGGGCTGATGTCTAAAAAACTGGCTACGATAATTACGGATTGCAACGTTACCTTTAATGAGCAGGATTACGAGCTGACTAAACCCGATTTTGAAAAGGTGGAGGCGCTTTTCCATGACCTGGAATTCCGCCGGATGGCGGAACAGTTCGGTAAACTGTTTGGGCATGGCGAAGAGTACGATGATGTAACTGCACAGGGGCTGCCCCCTACCAAAACCATCATAAAAAGCCAGCAGCAGTATGACCTTTTTAATGCAGAATATCCTGCCGAACCGGAAGAACATCCGGCAAGCTATTACAACAACCTTGACAATACCGACCACCACTACCAGACGGTAGAAGGCAACATGGCTATCAGCTTTTTGCTGCGTGACCTGCTAAAGCAGGCCAGCGTGAGCTTTGATACGGAGACTACAGATATATGCGCACTTACTGCCGACCTTGTAGGCCTTTCGTTCTCATGGGAAAAAGGCAAGGGCTTTTACGTGCCCATTCCTGAAAACAGGGAAGAAGCACAGGCAATTGTAGATAAGTTCCGCCCGTTTTTTGAAGATGAGAACATAGAAAAAGTAGGCCAGAACCTGAAATATGACCTTGAGGTGCTTGCAAACTACGGCATTACCGTAAAGGGCAAATTTTTTGACACCATGCTGGCACATTACCTCATTAACCCGGATATGAGGCATGGTATGGACATACTTGCCGAAACGTACCTGAAATATTCGCCAAAGCCCATTGAGGCGCTCATTGGCAAAAAAGGCAAGGGCCAGAAAACCATGCGTGAGGTACCTGTGGAAGACGTGAAGGAATATGCGGTTGAGGATGCCGATATAACGCTGCAACTTAAGGAAGTGTTTGCCCCTGAACTGGAGCGGACCGGCACCCGCAAACTGTTTGATGATATAGAAGTGCCGCTTATGCCGGTGCTGGCGGCTATGGAACAGGAAGGGATAAGGCTTGATGTGGAATACCTGAAAGAGCTTTCGGCGGACCTTGCTGCCGATATAAAGAGGCTGGAGCAATGTATTTATGAAGCCGCCGGTGAAAGCTTTAACCTCGGGTCGCCGAAGCAGCTGGGCGAAATATTGTTCGACAAGCTGAAGATAGGCGGTAACAAACAAAAGAAAACCAAGACTGGCCAGTATGCCACAGGTGAAGAAGTACTGAGCTACCTTGCGCTTACCAACCCTATAGTGCAGGATATACTGGAATGGAGGCAACTGGTAAAGCTGCAGAATACGTATGTGGAAGCGCTGCCGAAAGAAGTTAAAGCCAAAACCGGCCGTGTGCATACTGATTATATGCAGACGGTAGCTGCGACAGGCCGTTTAAGCTCTAACAATCCTAACCTGCAGAACATACCGATACGAACTGAGAGGGGCAGGCAGATACGTAAAGCATTTATAGCCCGCGATGAGGATCATACCATACTTTCTGCGGATTACTCGCAGATAGAACTGCGCATAATTGCAGCACTGAGCGGGGACCAGGAAATGGTGCGCTCGTTCCTTATGGGGGAAGACATCCACGCCGCTACTGCCGCAAAGGTGTTTAATGTCCCGCTGGAAGCTGTGAGCCGGGAGCAGCGCAGCAATGCCAAAACAGTAAACTTTGGTATTATTTACGGTGTTTCCGCGTTTGGCCTCAGCAACCAGACGTCGCTCAGCCGTTCAGAATCCAAGGATCTTATTGATGCTTATTATAAAACTTACCCAAGGCTAAGGGACTATATACAGGAGCAGGTGGAGACAGCACGCGAAAAAGGTTTTGTACAAACAATTTCGGGGCGCCGCAGGTACCTGAAGGATATCAATTCGCAAAACGTGGTGGTGCGAGGTGCTGCCGAGCGGAATGCCGTGAATGCCCCGATACAGGGAAGCGCTGCCGACATTATAAAAATTGCGATGATAAACATCCATAAAAGGCTGCAAAGCGAAAACTGGAAGAGCAAGATGCTGCTGCAGGTGCATGACGAACTTGTTTTTGATGTGCACAACAGCGAGCTGGAACGTATAAAGCCAATGATAAAGCACGAAATGGAAAATGCTTTTCCGCTTGAAGTGCCGCTTGAAGTTGATATGGGTACAGGCCGTAACTGGCTGGAGGCGCATTGAGTAATGGGGTTTGGAATTTTTTGGGCGACCGATGATGGCAAAAGCGCCCTGCCCATCACTTTCTTAGCCCTGATGGGAGCGGCATCCTCCCCGCCCCCGCGCTTATGGCGGCGGGGAGATAGAGTGGACAGCAGGACAGGGCTGCCAAAGAAGCGGTAGCCGGCTGCTCCTAAAAAATAGGGAAAAAACATTTTTTATAGCAATACAACAAATTGTGCACCATGAAAAAACTTTTTATCGGGATAGTAGCCATTACTACCGGCCTGGGGGTTTCTGCGCAGGGCGATGCCCGTTTGCGTAAGATGGACAGCCTCATGAATTATTTTACAGCGAACAATAAGTTCATGGGGTCGCTTGCAATACGTGAAAAAGACAGGATAGTTTTTGAAAAAGCCTATGGTTATGCCGATGCTGAAAGCAATACTAAAGCTAATGTTAATACAAAATACAAGATTGGGTCTATCACCAAAATGTTTACATCGGCTATCATTTTCCAGCTCATCGAAGAAAAAAAGCTGACTTTAGACACAAAGCTCTCAAAATTTTACCCGCAGGTAAAAAATGCCGATAATATAACCATAGGCCAGCTGTTGCAGCATAAGAGCGGCATACATAATTATACCAATGATGCTGATTTCGGCAATTTGCTCACTACCCCCCAAACAAAGGAAGCCATGCTTGCAAAGCTTTATGCCATGGAACCTGATTTTGAACCCGGCAGCCGGGCAGATTACAGCAACTCTAATTACCTGCTTTTAGGTTACATTATTGAAGATATTACCAAAAAGCCGTATAAAGATAATGTAGCCACACGCGTAGCTAAAAAGGCAGGGCTTAAGGATACCTATTACTACACTGCTGTAAACCCTAAACGCGATGAAGCCTACTCTTATAAGTTTGACGGCACCCGCTGGGTAAAACAGGATGAATGGGACGAGTCGGTTGCGGGGGCTGCGGGGGCGCTGCAATCAACCCCGGCTGACCTTACTAAGTTTATTAAGGCGCTATTTGACGGCAAGATAATCAGCAAGGCATCTCTGGAAGAAATGACAAAACTTGATGCCGGCTATGGCAAAGGTATACTGCAGTTTCCCTTTGGCGAAAGGAAGCTGCTGGGCCACAACGGTGGCATTGAAGCCTTCAGCTCTGTACTGGGCTACTATCCTAAAGAGGACGTAAGTTTTTCGCTGATACAAAATGGGGATAACTATGACACCAATGATGTATTTATAGGAGTGCTGAGCATCTATTACAAACTGCCTTATATCTTTCCTAACCTTAAAACAGCAACTGTTGACCCTGCCCTACTTAAAAGCTATGAGGGTACTTACGCGTCGCCATCCATACCTTTAAAAGTTGATATAAAATACACTGACGGAAAGCTCATGGCGCAGGCTACAGGGCAGGGCTCCTTCCCTTTAAACCCGCTAAGCGATACCGAGTTCAGCTTTGACCCTGCGGCTATAAAAATGACATTCAGGCAAAACGGCTTTACCCTGAAGCAGGGCGGCATGGTGATGGAGTTTACCAGGGAGAAGTAAGTTAAAAGGGATATTAATAACATAATGAACTGATTATGTTTAATTAAATAATCATAAATTTATATTTATGAAAATACTTGATGGTTTTTTTGAAATCCTTGCCGGGATAAGGATTTTTTTGTCTCCTGTACTTGTTTCTGCTGTAATTAGCGGATTAATCTATGTTTATTAAACTTTTGGAGCAGGCATTTTTGTAGCTATAACTGTCTTGGCTATAGGTGTAACAGCGGGAATAATTATTACATGGACAATACATAAACACCAAGGCACGGTAAACTTTATGGCTAAGTTACTCCGTACACCAGAACTTGATAAAAAAAAATCAAATTAAAGTGCTGCCATTACTGTAATAGTAATAGTTCAAATACTTAAGACTTTTCAACTTTGTTATTCTATACGCTAAATGACATGTAGCAAAAAAGCCTCAGCTGAGGCTTTTACATTATAATTTTTTAGTCGATTCCCGTTGCCTTAGCTCGGTTTTTACTACCCGTGTTTCATACTGGGGCGCTTCATCGCCCGGTTTGGCTGCCAGCCTGCTGATAAGCATATTGGCTGCCGCCTCGCCTATTTCAGGCCCATGCTGGCTGATGGTTGACAGGCTTGGCGTAAGCCTGCGTGACCATACCCCGTCAGCAAACCCGATTATTGACAGTTCGTCAGGTATTTTTATACCTTTTTTTATAGCTGTTTTGTGGGCCATGACAGAGGCGTGTTCGTCAACAGCAAACACCCCGTCAATATTTTTATTAAACAGGCTTTCTGCTTTACTGTCAAAATCCTCCGGTTTTTCGGTGCGTATAATAATGCTTTCGTCTATGGGATAACCATTATCCTTGAGGGCTTTTATATACCCTTCGGCGCGCAGCCTCCCTACACTTAGGTTATCAATTGCAGAAAGCAGCGCGATATTTTTGCAGCCCGACCGTATAAGGTGGTTAACCCCGTGTACTGCTGAATCAAAATCATCCACAATAACCTTGTCGCAGTTTACCTCATCTGAAATGCGGTCAAACATTACGATGGGAAGATTTTCAGCAATGGCTTCCTTAAAATGCTTAAAACTTTGCTTCTTCTGAGTTTCTTCTGAAACAGATAATATAAACCCGTCAATAGTACCGTTGCTCAGCATATCCATTGCATGGATCTCTTTATCAAGCGATTCGTTAGAGATACAGGTAATTACATTATAACCTTTTTCGTTGGCAGCCTTTTCAATACCGCTGAAAACTTTGGCAAAGAAAGGATTAAGGATATTTGGTATAATTACACCAATAGTCCTTGAACGTTTGTTCTTCAGGTTAACGGCCAGGTTGTTGGGTTTATAATTCTTCAGCCGGGCAAATTCCTGCACCCTCTTTTTGGTAGGCTCACTTATTTCGGGGCTGTTGCTAAGCGCTTTCGAAACAGTTGATATCGAAACATTAAGTTCTTTGGCTATTTGCTTTAAGGTAGCTTTTGATTTCATGTACAGGTAAATAAATGTAAAGAAACAAAAAAAATCCTAATGCTGCTACAGTACTGCCTGAACAGGCATGCGCTGCCCGGACAAATCATAAACAATAGTTAAATATACGGTAACTGCATCCCTGCAAAAAACCAACCGGCAAAACCTGACGTATGTAATGTAAGAAAAATAACAACCACACTCTACACCAGTTATTAACTAAACATTTTATATTATGAAAAACAGAGTGAACGTTAAGGAAGTGAAGTCCGGTTTACAGGACAGGAGAAGCTTTCTGAAAATCAGCGGCCTTGCACTTGCCGGCACCGGGCTGTTGCTTGCCGGCTGCAGTGATGACGATGATGCCGGCGGAATGGCTGCCGACAACCAGCTGCCGGGCGTAAGGAACGGTGTTTTTGACCTGGGTGGCGGCGACCTTGGCATACTTACTTATGCTTATGCGCTGGAACAGCTTGAAGCTGATTTTTACACAAGGGTGGTTAACAACAATAACTTTACATCAGTATTCAGCGCTGAAGAGCAGGAAATACTGGTTGACCTATACAACCATGAGGTTGTGCACCGTGAGTTTTTCAGGGCGGCTATCAGTGGTGCGCTGAACGGCGATACTGCACGCCTGCTGCCTAACCTTGAGTTTGATTATGGCAGCCTTAACTTTGGCAACCGCCTTACTGTACTACAAACCGCCAAAACCCTTGAAGATACCGGGGTAGCCGCATACAACGGTGCCGGAAGGTATATCAGCGATGTAAACTACCTGCTTATTGCCGGAAAGATAGTATCGGTTGAGGCCAGGCATGCCTCGGCTATACGCGACTTACTAAACCCCGGTTCAGCCGATTTCGCAGGGAACGATGTAGTAACAACCGATACGGGGCTTGATGTGGCCAGAAGGCCTTCGCAGATCATCAGCGAAGTAGCTGCGCTTGATGTTGTACAAACCCAGTTTACCGCACAGTTTTTACCATAATCAACTTAAACCAGAGAAATCATGAACATATTAAAATTTATAGAATCTTTTACTGATGAAAAACTACTGAACAGTAAAGGCTCAAGAAGAGAGAGCTTCAACCAGTTTAAAGCTCTTGGCACAAATGGTGCCATGTCAGCTTTGCCCCTCGGACTGCTGACATTTGCATCAGGACAGAAAGCCAATGCCGCAACCACCGCTTTTGCAGCCACAGCCGAAACACCTACACAGGCGCTGCAGCTGGCCCTAACGCTGGAGTATCTTGAAGATGACTTTTATGAAATGGCACTGGCCATGAACAACCTTATACCTGCCGCCGACAGGGCTGTATTTGAGCAGATTGCCCTGCATGAAAATGCGCATGTGCAGCTGCTGAGGAGCGCACTGGGCGCTAATGTTATTGAAAAGCCGGAATTTGATTTTACCGTAAACGGGGCTTTTGACACCTTTACCAACTACCAGACATTCCTTGCGCTGGCACAGGCATTTGAAGATACCGGTGTACGCGCCTACAAAGGCCAGGCAGGAAACCTTATAACACAGCCGGCACTGCTTGAGGCCGCGCTGCAGATACACTCTGTAGAGGCAAGGCACGCAACGCAGGTAAGAAGGCTGAGAGACAGGCTGGGGCTTGACAATATTAAAGGCTGGGTTACGGGTGACAGCAGGGGTACGCTACCATCGCAAACACAGGCAGTTTATAATGGTGAGGGCAATACTAACCAGGCAGGTTTCAATACTGCATCAGTAACTGCTACCAACGGCCCTGCCATACCTTCGGCCGCAGGTGCAGAATCTTTTGACGAGCCGCTTTCAGGCACTGAGGCAACAACTATAGCAAGCCTGTTCATTGTACCATAACCGCACATCCAATATCCTTATATTTTCTATNCTATCAAAGATAAATTTGTTGATATATTGAACCAGAGTTAATGCTGTTTTTTTTGGTGTCGTTTTGGTCTAATGCCGTGAGGTATTCTTGGGTTTTGGCTTCGATATACGCTAAGTGTTTATCTATTTTCTTTTGGTTAAAGTTGGATTTCTTTCCGTTGTGTGCTCTGGATTTTGTACCATCAATTGCGATGGTTTCGCCCGCAATTAATTCGGCGTCTTTTAAAAAACTAACAAACAGTTTGAAGAGTTGTTTTAGTGCTTTTGGGTTGTCTCCTCTAAAGTCGACAATGCTATGATAATTAGGGCAAATAGTCTCTAAAAGCCATTGCAATTCAATATTGCGAAGACACTCTTTTTCTAATCGTCTCGAGGAACGAATACCGTTTAAATAACCATATAAATAGATTTTTAAAAATACCTTGGTATCAAAACTCGGGCGACCTTCGGTTTTTAATACTCTGGGGGTAAATCCTATTTTCTCTAAGTCGATACTGTTGACAAAAGCATCTATAAATNTGAGAGAAGCAACCAAAAAATGGTCAATGCCAATCCAAAACTGGGGATTAATCCTCAATCAGTTCTTAACTATATTTGAAAAAAGGGTTCAACTTTAAATAAAAAGTCAAACCCCGTTATTTTTAAACTTACACACTTTTTGGGATAGTGTCCCCTTATGTTTTATAGACTATTTTATGCTGGTAAAGACATTGGTTATCAGCCAAGATTTAGGGGCCAGACATTCTATTTATTTTTGATCTTTTTTATTATTTCCTTGGGTATATTGTTCTTACTTCCAACTGCAATTGCGGTTTTGCTAAATGTCGTTAATCAGGACCAATGGCTTAAAGGGTTACTTGAAGACAGATTGAATTATGAAACTTTAGAGAAGGCTCTCAAAATAATTATAAATTTCACAGCATTAATAATTTTGATCTTTCCTGCTATAAATAATTCTATTATTTCTCTTGCTTGTGAGTTTGTAAGTGCTTCAAATTATCTTGAAAGAGGCAGGAACAAACAAAAGATTCATGGTCAAATGGATATTTTAGTAGAAAAAATCGTTGAAGAAGAGGGTGACAACAGTGAAATATATTTTCATAGCTATAGTTTTGGAACGCTAATATGCCTGGATTATATTTTTCCCTTTGGCCTTAAGCCGACTACACGATTACATAAGCATCTGAGAGGATTGATCACAATTGGGTGCCCTATGGAATTTATCAAAGTATATTTTCCTAAATTCCTAACAGGCAGAAACATAATACTGAACGATAATATAAAATGGATAAATATTTATTCACTTGCAGATGCATTGGGTTCAAATTTTCGAAAACAAAATGACGAAGGCCCTGCAGAATATTCTTTTCAGTCAAATACTATTAAACCAATCAATATTCAATACGAAGTGACAAATGCAAATATGAATGTTATAACACAGTTTTTTACATTACATGCATTAAAAGCACATTCAAGTTACTGGGATAATGAAGATGATGGTCAAAATTGTTTTCGTGATCTTATTCCTATTATGAAGGATAACGATCTATTGTAGAGATTTACTATTTTTGTAATAAGTTCTATTATCAACTTCTTGAGTTACCTTATTAGTTACCCTGCTATGTAGCTGTAGCTGAAAAGTGTTGTAAATACTGCAAAAAATATAAAGGTTCGAATCCCTCTTTCTCCGCCAGTAGATAAACCCCAAAAAATCTTCTGATTCTTTGGGGTTTTCTTATTTTTAAAAATCAAATTTTTATTACAACATGGCGCTACAGTGCCTATGGCTTGTTTATAATAAATTCAGACCGGCGGTTCACCTGGTGTTCAGCATCAGTACATTTAACCCCGTCAGAGCAATGGTTCAGGAGCATAGATTCGCCATAACCATTACCGTCAATACGGGAAGGGTCTATTCCGCCGACTTCAATAATATATTTAATTGTAGAAGCGTTTCTGCGTCTCGATAATTTTAAATTATAAGCTGAAGAACCCCTGGAATCCGTATGTGAATTTACGGTGATTTTAAAATCAGGGTAAGTTTTCAGGAATTCAATTACTTTCTGTAGTTCTACCGCTGCATCCGGCCTTATGTCATCTTTATCAAAATCAAAATAAATGATACCAAGGTCTAATATCTGATTAACGTCGTCACCTAATCTGAATGGTTTTATATCCTGCTCTAACTCAAGTTTTACATCATAAGATAAAGATTGAGTGCCGGTCACAAGATTTTTCTCATCAGGAAGGTATTTCTCTTTTTCGCCTTTAAAAAGATATTTTGAATTACATTCTACAGGATAAGTAAACTGTCCGAGTTTATCAGATGTTAAACTTTGTGTCAAAACCCCGTCTACAAAAACGTTTACAGTAGCTTCCGGGATTATTTCCTGTGTTTGTTTGTCTACTACAAGACCGGAAAGTGTGGCCGAACATTTCCTTGAATAAAAGTAAATGTCATCATCCCCTTTTCCACCCTTACGATTCGATGATAAAAAACCTAAATTACCATTTTCTAAGGTAATAAAAGCAAAATCATCAGATGCACTGTTAAACGGTTTGCCCAGATTTTCTACAACTATAGTTTCCGCAGCAGCAGAATTGACTTTCTTGTCAAAAAGCGCTACCCGGTATATGTCTAACCCTCCAAACCCATAGTGCCCGTCTGATGAAAAATAGAGATCTCCCTCTTCTGATACATAAGGGAAACATTCTTTTCCTTCGGTATTTATTTTTACACCCAGATTTACGGGTATACCTGTAATTTCACCATTTTTGTCTAAAGCAACATAAAATAAGTCTGATTTTCCCCTACCGGAAAGATCAGAAGAAAAGTACATCCTTGACTTTTGTGCGTTGAATACAGCGTGTGCTATGGTATATTCTTTGTTATCAATTGCTATGGGTAGAGGCTTTATATTCACGGTATCCCTGACACTGGCTTTCAAAATTGTGAGTTGGTTTGTCCGTTTGGAATCTTTATGTCTTTTGTTATTGTAATAATTGTTCCTGGTAAAATATACCAGGGTGTCATTAAAATAAGTTATATTAGACTCGTGAAACTTTGAATTGATATCAGTAAAATATCCTTTTGGCTTGCCTAGTAAAATCTCTCCTACTTTGATTTCTTTGATACTAACAGAAAAAATATCAAGGAATTTTTGCTCATTCCATGAGTATTCCTTTGCCGACTCCTTAACAGATGGTGAGGAGTAATATAAAGTATTCTTATGAACCGAACTTCCAAAGTCAGAATATTGCGTATTTACAGGAAGATTTATTAAGGTAATATCTTTATCTTCTTTTTTAAAATCAAAAGAACCTTCTTTATACGATTTAATACGCAGATCCTCTTTTTTTAATGCTTCAAATTTATCAAGCCACGCATTAGCTTCAGTATAGTTTCCCATGAATTTAAAAGTCATAGCATACCGGTACAGGTATTCGGGTTCTACCGTTGCGGCATATAAATTAAGTAATTCTCCATACCATTTATTTGCCTCTTCCATTTTATTGTTGAAATACAAAGCATTCCCGAGCTTTTCAAAAAGCTCTTGCGACTTAAACCCTTTTTCGGCTACTTTAAGAAATATATCGCTGGACTTCACATAATACAGTTGCTCATATTCAGAGCGCGCCCTGTTAAGCTGTGAATTCTGCGAATGAACATTACCCAATATCACTAATGTTAGAAATGTATAATATAAATTTTTCATTTTCTGCATATTTATAGCTTAAAAGAACCTGGGTGATATATATTTTATTTTAGCTAATTCAATCCTTAAAAATACCTCATGGGAACCGTTGTTATAGTTTCCAAGATTATTAGTATTATAATCGTATGAATACCCGAGTAATATATTAGGAGTGATTTGGTAACCGGTCAATATACTTAGTGAATTATCAAAACTCGCCGCAATGCCAAGTGTAAACTTATCGTAAAACAGGAAATTAGTCGATAAATCAATAGCAACCGGCGCTCCTGAAATTATTTTAGTCAGGGTAGCAGGTTTAAATTTAACATCCGGGCTCAAGTCAAAAACATATCCCCCTATTACATAATATTGTGCCCTTTTTGTTGCATTGGAAGATTGCACATCATCAAAATATTTTGTTGTTAAAAAATTTGGCACAGATATCCCCACATAATAGTTGTCTGTGTAAAGAAAAGTACCCGCGCCAACAGTAGGCTTAAATATATTGATGTTTTGTTGAAATACCGGATCTATCTGGTTATTAAATGTCCCTTTTGACCAGTCTACGTTAAGGTTTTGTACACCCGCACTAATGCCAAAGGAAAGTTTTACTTCACTGTTAAGGTATATAGAATAAGAATAATTAGCATTTACATTAGTTTCATTGGAAGGGCCAAGCCGGTCGTTCACAACGACCAGGCCCAAGCCCATCATCTGATTTCTCAAAGGCGTATGAAATGAAAAATTCTGAGTCTGCGGTGCGCCGTCAATCCCTACCCACTGTGTACGGTGCAGAAGTAGAAAACTAGGGTTTTCCCTGCTCCCGGCATACGCAGAATTAAAACTCAAAGTATTATACATATATTGTGTATATAAGGACTCTTGCTGTGAATAAAGCGAATTACATGTAGTGATTACTACAAGATAAATCAGCAATTGTAATAGATTGTTTTTCATAATTATTGATTTACATACAGCCAACCTACTATGGGTTTACTTCCGTTTCCTAAATCTAATATATAATAATATGTTCCTGTTGGTACAGTCCTTCCTGAGTCTACTGTCATTCTTCCCATAGATTCACCATTCCATTCGTTTAAGTAGCCTTGCTTTTTGTAAACTAACAATCCATGCCTTGAATAAACCTCTAAAGTATTATTTGGATAATTTTCTATACATTCAATTTCAAAATGGTCATTTATACCATCACCATTCGGAGAGAATAAATTATATACTTTGACCTCACATGGACAAATCGGGCTGTCAATTCTAAAAGTACTGTAACAACTATCACCAAAATCCATGTTAATAATTAATGCTGTACCTGTTGGTATATCAGTAATTTTCCACTGGTTATTACCCATGTCGTGTATGTACCCTCCGTTAGTTGTCATGGTTGCGTTACTATTATTATAACATGTTACTTCATATGTACCGGCTCGCATATTACATTGAGAAACTTCAATATTATTCAATGTCTGGGTGCCACTCACCTCCCAGGCGCAGCTCACGGTATTGAAGGTAG
>NZ_NOXV01000294.1 GCF_002251835.1 Flavobacterium cyanobacteriorum | reverse complement strand
TTATTGATTTTTAATCAATTATGTTTTTTGTCGTGTACTAAAAAAAAAATCATTAAAAAAAGCTGAAAATTTAAAAAAACAAATAGATAGCTTGAGATAAATCTACACTAGCAACAAAATAGATTCTTTAAATTTTTTATTTTACAATGTGCAATTTAAGGCCTGCTTTACGAATAACAAATTGGAGCAGAAATGTTTTGACAGTTTATCGGTAAATATCACTAAAAATTACAGAATAAAAAGCTAAAGTAACCAGCGCAACCACTTTCCAACTTGAGGCTTGATCCTTCTATTTAAATTATTTCCGCTTTCTACAGCTCCAGCTCCGCTAACGTTTGTGATAATGATGACGTTGGCAAATTACACGCCCTGTTCCTGCAAACGTAATATAACAGCTCATTTTCGGCAAAACGGCCTTTAAGGAAAGGCACTGCCGAGAGCGCGCTGCACCCGGCAATAAGCACATGGGGCAGGTACCTGCTGTTCAGTTGTTTCAGGCTTTCGGTTGCGCCGGGCCCGCACACGGCAAGCTCAAGGCCCGGGCCTGAGTGGGTAAGCCACAGGTTAAGCCAGTTAGAAAATGCCGAAGGATAATCCATAGTAGGTATTATATGGCGCAGCATATGGAGTGAGCGCTTTTCATAATGCTGATTTTCAAATAACAGCCCCAACTTATAAAGCACGTTGGCCAGTATGGAATTAGAGGCAGGTATTACATTATCTTCTGTTTCGTAATGCGGCGTAATAAGCTGTTCGCCCGACACGGGGCTGTACCGGAAAAAAGGATGGCCTTCTTCATAAAAGTGCTCCAGGCAATAGTCGGTAAGCTGCCTGGCATAGTGCAGCCATTTTTCTTCCGCCGAAGCCTCAAAAAGCGCGATGAAAGCATCGGCAGTGGTGGCATAATCCTCCAGGAAACCCTCAATCTTGGCTGTGCCGTTCTTGTAGGTACGCCAAAGCTTTCCGCTGCTGTCCCAAAGCCGGCCTGCAATAAATGTGGCATTTTTTTGTGCCGCCTGCAGGTAAGCTTCATCGCCGGTGGCCTTATAGCAGTCGGCATACCCTTTAAGCATCAGGGCATTCCATGAGGTAAGCACTTTATCATCAAGCCTTGGTTTCGGCCGCTTCTCACGTTCACTGAAAAGCATTTCTTCCCATGCTTTCTTTTTGCTCTTAAGCTCCCCGGCTTCCATCCCGGTTATTTCAGCAAGGTCTTCTATAGCCTCCCGCTGTATCAGTACAAATTTCCCGTTTTCCCAAAAACCGAAGTCATTAATGCTGAAAACCCTGGCAAAGGCATCAAAATCATTACCCAGCAGGTCCATAAGCTGTTGTTTCTCCCAAACATAAAAAGCCCCTTCTTCAAGGTGTCCTGCCCCGTCAGGGCTGTCAGCATCCAGCGCGCTGTAAAAGCCGCCTTCAGGCAGGGCCAGCTCCCTTTCAATAAAGGCGTGGGTTTTTTTAATAACCTCAAGATACAATGTATTGCCGGTGCGCTTATAGGCTTCGGCATACAGGCTCATCAGCTGGCCGTTGTCATAAAGCATCTTTTCAAAATGCGGCACATGCCACTTCATATCTACCGAGTAGCGGGAAAACCCTCCGCCCACAACATCAAAAATACCGCCATAGGCCATACGGGTTAGGGTAAGGTCTACAAAATCAAGTATGTTTTGCAATTTATGTTGGTACGCATAGCGCTGTAGAAACATATAGTCGCCCGGCATCATGAATTTAGGTGCCCGGGCATAGCCGCCAAATTCCCAGTCAAAGCTTTTTATCCATTTTTTTATCAGGGGTTCCATATCCTCAGGCGGCGGCACCGTATAATTATCAGGCGAATCAACCAGGCTGAGCGATGCTATCCCTTCCGTAAGCTTCTCGGCATAATCTTCCATCTTCTGCGGGTCGGTAACAAAAAGCTCATGCAACTGCTCCAGTGCGTTTATCCAGTCGTTCTTCCTGAAGTAGGTGCCACCCCAAACCGGCCTTGCATCAGGCAGCAGCACTACGTTCATGGGCCATCCGCCATGCCCTGTCATCAGCTGTACGGCTTTCATATAAGTAGCGTCAACATCAGGGCGTTCCTCCCGGTCAACCTTTATGGAAACGTAGTACCTGTTCATCACAGCCGCCACATCATGATCTTCAAAACTTTCATGCTCCATCACATGGCACCAGTGGCACGCCGAATAGCCCACGCTAAGCACCATAAGCTTTTGCTGTCCCCGGGCTTCGGCCAGGGTTTTGTCGTTCCATGCTTTCCAGTGTATGGGGTTGCCTGCATGCTGTAGCAGGTAGGGGCTGGTTTCAAGGTGCAGTTCGTTCATAAAGGGTTGTTTCAGGAGTGCAAAATTAAGTAAATAGCCATACTTGCCCATGCTAATTATGAAAATAACAACATCACGGCGGTACAGAAAATTAACAAAGGCAGGTAGAATTGTAAAGAATGTATTTTTTAAATTTGAGCTACTTTATAGCAACACTTTATTTTATGGAAAAATTAAAAAGGCCTGTATTTGAAAAACCGGGCAAAGATGATTTTTTTATAAAGCTGCACAGGGAAGTGGAAGAGAAGGTGCTGAAAGACGAAAGCCTGCGTACTAAAAACATCATTAAATCAATAAGCCTTTTATTAATCTATGTAATATTTTACAGTTGTATATTGCTGTTTGGCAACAACACATGGCTGCTGTTCCTTTTTTATATGCTGGGCGGGTTTACCATGATAGTACTGTTTATAAATGCTTTTCACGATGCAGTACATGGCGCGGTATTCAGGAAACCAAAATATAATGAATGGTTTACCTATACCCTGGAACTTTTCGGGAGCAACCGCTGGCTGTGGACACGCAGGCACATCAGCCTGCACCATGCCTACCCTAATGTGCAGGACTGGGACAGTGATATAAAACAAAGTGACCTCGTGAGGATATTTCCTGCAAGCCCGCTGCTCAGTTTCCATAAATACCAGCATTATTACATGTGGCTTGTTTACCCTTTCTATACCCTCAACTGGTTATACATAAGGGATTTTAAGGATTTTTTCGGGCAAAAAGACAACTATGTGAAGCGTATTGCCACTATCCCGCAAAAAGAAATATACAGGTTGTTTGCCGCTAAATTGTTTAACCTGTTCTATATGTTGGCAGTACCTATGCTGGTGCTGTCCCAGCCGTGGCAAACAGTGCTTTATGCCTGGCTTTTTATGCATGTAACAGCCAGTATGCTCGGGGTTATTGCGTTGGTATCAACACATGTTGATGAAGATGCTGTTTTCCCGATGACTGATGATCAAGGGAGGCTGGGTACCACTTGGGCAGAGCACCAGATGATAGTTACCAAGGATTTCAGTACGGGGAGCCCGCTGGCTAATTTTCTTTTCGGCGGGTTTACCCACCATGTGGCGCACCATCTTTTTCCGGGCGTTGGGCACACGTATTACCCTTACATAACACCGATTATAAAAAAATATGCCGAAGAATATAACCTGCCGTACACAAATTACCCGTTTTATGTAGCCATACGCTCCCACTTCAGGATGCTCAAAAACAGGGGTAATGTGGGAAATATAATGTCAGCAGGGGAAATATAAAAAGTAAAAAACCCGCTTGGATAAGCGGGCTTGTGGTACCTCCAGGAATCGAACCAGGGACACATGGATTTTCAGTCCATTGCTCTACCAACTGAGCTAAGGTACCGTTGTTATTGCGGGTGCAAATATAGAACCATTTTTATATTATCCAAAACAAAACATTAAAAAAAATCAATTTGTATCTTTGCCCTTCTAATGCGGTAAAAATGCTTTTAGCTGTAGATGTTGGCAATACAAAAATCAAATCGGCTGTCTTTAAGGACACTGCCCTTTTAGGAAAATACATCTTCAGTAAAAATGATGCCCCGGCGAGCCTTGAAAATATTTTTGACAACTACACCGGGATTGCTGTTTCCATACTTTCAGTAGTAGGGGCTACTGATGCATCCCTGTTACAGGTACTGGAGCGTTTTACCCACGTGATACAGGTAACGCAGGATTCGGCTTTCCCGTTTACTAACCGGTATGCTACACCGCAAACCCTGGGTGTTGACAGGATGGTGCTGGCTGCCGGAGCCACACTCTGCTATCCGGGGCGCCACAGGCTTGTTATTGACGCCGGTACCTGTATTACCTATGATTTTATTGATGCGGATGATAACTACTTGGGTGGCGCTATTTCGCCGGGTATCCGCCTGCGCTATGAAGCGCTGCATAATTTTACGGCAAAACTTCCGTTGTTATCAGCGGAAGTGCCACAGGGCTTTACAGGAAATTCCACAGGTTCCTCCATACATTCGGGTGTCATCAATGGCTTGTTGTATGAAATGCAGGGATTTATACGGGATTATGAGGAGAAATACGGCGATTTAACAATAATATTGACGGGTGGCGATGCCGATTTTTTGGCTAAACAATTTAAAAGCACCATATTTGCCAATTCAAATTTTTTATTGGAAAGCCTCAACTATTTATATTTATATCAATCAAGAAATGATTAAAAAAATTATTGCAGTTTTTGCGCTTGTAGTTTCAACAGTTGCTTTTTCGCAGGAAAATAACGCATCTCCATATTCATTCTATGGTGTAGGGGACCTTAAGTTCAGGGGTACCGTAGATACGCGCTCTATGGGAGGCATAGGCATTTTGCCCGACAGTATCCACCTTAACCTCCAAAATCCCGCGACGTATGGCCACCTGAAACTGACAACCTTTACTGTTGCGGCCAGCATGTCCAATACGGACTTTAAAACAGCCTCACAGACAGATAATGCCAGCCGTACCACGCTTGATTATATTGCTGTAGGCCTCCCGTTCAGAAAAATAGGGTTTTCGTTCGGGCTCATGCCTTATACTTCGGTTGGCTACAAAATCAGGAGTACCGATACAGAAGGTGGATTTACAAGGGAGCGGCAATTCAAGGGGAGTGGAGGCCTTAACCGTGCGTTTGCCGGTGTTGCATACCGTATCACCCCGTCCTTTAGCCTGGGCGCCGACATGCAGTATAATTTTGGTAATATTGAAACGCGAAGCATCACCGATATTACATCGGTAGGGATACAATACCCTACAAGGGAAATCAACCGTTCTGATTATGGAGGGTTTTCATTTAATATTGGGGCAGTATACCAGAAAAAAATCACTACCCTACTTAACATGTACGCCAGCGCTACTTACACACCCAGAGGTTCGCTTAACAGTACCACAAACCGCGAAATAGCTTCTATTACCCTAAATACTTCAGGTAATGAGGCGGTGGTTAATACTCCTATAACGGCTAAATTTTCAGACAATAATGTGAGGCTCCCGTCTAAATTTTCCGTTGGCACGGGTATAGGCCAGGAGAGAAAATGGTTTGCCGGCGCCGAATACATGTTCCAGGAAAGTAATGAGTTAGGTAACCGTTTTGATAATATAACTGTTGCCGGTTTTGAAACGGCTCACCGTATATCTCTGGGCGGATTTTTTATACCCAATTACATGTCTTTTAATAGGTACTTAAGCAGGGTTACCTACAGGGCAGGTTTAAAATATGAGAAAACGGGCCTTATTATTAATAACCAGGCTATTGACGATTATGGATTTACGCTCGGCCTTGGGCTTCCGCTTAGCGGCACTATTGGGGGCTCTAACCTTAACATTGGATTTGAAATGGGCCGCAGGGGTACCACCAGCGCAGGCCTGATACAGGAAAATTATATGAACTTTTTTGTAAGCCTGTCGTTAAATGACAGGTGGTTTATAAAGAGGAAATACGAATAAACAAAATAGTGATTATGAAGCTGAAACAGGTAATTGCGGCACTGATGCTGGTAATAGCGGCACAACATGCTTTTGCTCAGGATGATAAAACTTGTGGTGAAAAGCTGAAATCGCTTGAAGAACAGTGGGTGCAGCGCCTGCACGCGGAAGCCGCTTTAACGCTTCAGGGCCTGGCAGAGTCCTGCCCCAAGTATAGCGAAAGGATTTATATAAAAGGTGCAGAAGTGCTTAATTTTGCCGTAGAATCAGCATTAAACCCGGAAGAAAGGCAAAAAGCAATAGATAAGCTGTTTACACTTTATGCCCAATACGATAAAAATTTTCCAAATAACCAAAATGCATCCGATATAAAAAAAGCAATGCTTCTAAGCCAGTATAAGCTGGTTAATGATGATGAACTTTATGCAATGCTCAATGCCTCCTTCGCAAAAAACAGCACGGCTTTTACAGATTATAATGCCTTAGAAACCTATTTTATGCTTTACCTGAAACGTTATGAAGCAGGCGATAAAGGCATTACCAACGACCAGTTTATTGAAAAATACGGCGCCATATCAGGTCAGGCTGCTTTGGCCCAATACAATTTTATGCTGGAAAAAGACGCGCTCGTGGCAAAGCAGGAAAACCTTATGCTTACAGATGATGAAAAAGCACGGCTGGCTTTTAGCAGTACTTCTGCCGAAAGCCTTGATGCCGTTATTGATAATATCAATATACTTGCTTCAAAGCACCTTACCTGCCAGAAGCTTGAGGAATATTTTGAAAAAAGTTTTGAAAAAGGAAAGGCTGAGGTACTATGGCTGCGGTCAGTAGTTGAGGTGATGTTCCGTAACCGCTGCAATGCCTCACAGTTACTGGCTAAAGCGCTTACGGCACTGCACGGGCTGAAGCCTACAGCACAGACAGCGTATTACATGGGCACACTTTCGCAGCGAAAAGATAAGCGTGCGGAAGCCGCGGAATTTTTTAATCTGTCGGCAAAACTGGAAACATCAGTGGAGAAAAAAGCCGAGCGGTATTTTGCCATTGCAGGCCTTATGCGCCCGACAGACAAAAAACAGGCCAGGGAATATGCGCTAAAAGCAGCACAGCTAAACCCAAAGTTTGGCAGGCCTTACCTTTTCCTTGCAGAGATGTATGCTGCCGGCTCTCCTGAATGCAATTTAACTGATTTTGAAGCCAAAGCCCTTAACTGGCTTGCGATTGAAACGCTTAAAAAAGCCGAAACCGCCGAACCAAAATATAAGGCTACTGTAGCAGCAATGGCACAACGCTATGCAAAAAATGCCCCGACTAAAGAGGACATGAAAGCCGCAAAAGTAAAAAAAGGAAATAAAATTAATTATGGCTGCTGGATCAATGAAACAATTATTGCGCCTAATCTGTAACGCGGCCCGCGGCATTGCCGGTTTTGTCTTATTGCTGTTTGCCGTGTCCTGCGACCGTAGTTTTAAAGATGTCCAGCGCATCAACAGCGTTGCCTTCAGCCCTGCTGCACAGGCTGAGGATATCAACCTTAAATATACCGATTCAGGCAAAGTAAAGGCCACGCTGCTGAGCCCGTTGATGCTTGATTTTTCCAATCTTGAGTATGGTTTCAATGAGTTTCCTAAAGGTGTAAACGTAACATTGTACGGGGAAAACAACCAGCAGACCAACGTAGTGGCTGATTATGCTATCACGTATGCCAATACGGATATCATCGACCTGCAGGGTAATGTAAAGATTACTACGGGCGACGGAAAAGTGCTGACAACCGAACAATTGTACTACGACCAGAAAAATGAATGGTTTTATACTGAAAAAAGGTTTAAATTTACATCAGAGGACGGAAGCACTTTTGAAGGCCCGGGGCTCGACTTCAGCAAGGACTTCCGGATAATGAACACACAGCGGAACACCGGCGAAATTAATAAAATTGAATAATATGCTATATTTCAAATATGTACCCTACCTGTACCTTGTGGCTGGCGCCTTTTTTTTATATGACGCCTTAGTGCGCCTGCATGAGGGACAGCCTGCCTATATTAGCCTGGGATTTGTTGGCCTGGCAATATTCATGTTCTTCTTCAGGAAGAAATATGCCGGCAGGTTCAACAATAACCACCGGCAGGACAAATAAACATGGAAACGGCAATAATTATAGTTTGCCTCCTTCTTTCTGCTTTTTTTTCGGGCATGGAGATAGCCTATGTATCTTCAAACAAAGTATACCTTGGGGTCGAAAAAAAACAATCCGCCTTCCTGTCGCGTGTGCTAAGCCGCCTTACCGCTGACCCCACACGCTTTATCGCCGCCATGCTGGTGTGCAACAGTATAGTACTGGTAATTTACAGCTACTATATGGGCAACGCCATTATGTATCAGCTTACGCAGGCCGGTCTTGTATTGCTTCCTTTTTATACAGAGATAGTACAGGTATTTATAGCCACCTTTGTGCTGCTGCTTACAGCAGAGTTCCTGCCCAAAGTGTTTTTCCAGGTATATGCCAACAGGCTTCTGAAAGTACTCGCTGTCCCGGCTTACTTCTTTTGCTGGCTTTTTAGCCTGCCGGCAAAAGCAATGCTTTCCATTACCGACTTTATACTTATAAAAATATTCCGTACCCGGGGTGACAGGCCGCATGCCTATTTCAGTATGAATGAACTTGGCAATTATATTTCAGAACAGATGAGTGGCGTATCGCCACGCGAGGAAGTTGATTCTGAAATACAGATATTCCGTAATGCACTTGAGTTTTCTGATATGAAAGCCCGCAACATCATGACGCCGCGAACTGAAATTGCCGCTGTAGAAATCAATGACAGCGTGGCAGGACTCAAACAGCTTTTCATTACAACCGGGTATTCAAAAATCATAGTGTACAAAGATACCCTGGACAATGTTGTAGGCTATATACACTCCTTTGACCTTTTCAAGAAGCCCGGTACTATTGGCTCGGTAATGATACCTATAGAATACGCCCCCGAAACCATCCTGATTAAAGAACTACTTAATATACTTACCCGCAAGCGCAAAAGTATGGCGGTGATACTTGATGAATACGGAGGCACATCGGGTATAGTAACCGTAGAGGATATTATTGAAGAGCTCTTTGGTGAAATCGAGGACGAGCATGATGAAGATGAGGTATTCATGGCGCAGGACCTGGGTAATGGCGCTTACCTCTTTTCAGCCCGGCTTGATGTAGAATATATCAACAAAATGTACGGCCTCTCTATACCCGGACATGATGCATATTCTACACTTGGGGGGTTTATAGTATATTACAATGGTGATATACCCAATACAGGCGAAAAAATAATATGTAACGGGTTTGATATAATTATAGAGCAGGCGACAAACAAAAGAATAGAGCGCGTCAGGATTGCCCCTGCGGCACAAAAATAATTTTTCACTTTGCGTTAAGAAAATGTACCCACAGCTTTTATTATTAAATAGATAATTGTATTTTCGCCCACTGAAATAAATTTAACAAAAATACAAATGGCGGTTTTACAGAAAATCAGGCAGCGTTCGCTGCTTTTAATCCTTATCATAGGCTTGTCATTACTCGCTTTTATCATAGGCGACATCATTAACAGCGGCGGTTTTGGAAGCGTATCCAGGAATGTGGGAAGTGTTAACGGGGAAAATATCCCGGTGCAGGACTTCCTTCAGAAAGTTAATGACCTTTCAAAGCAGCAGCAGGGCATAAGCCCTACACAGGCAGCCAATGCTATATGGAACCAGGAAGTAGAAAATATTTTATTTGGAGAAAGGTTCGAAAAAGCAGGCATCAGGGTAAGCAATGACCATGTGCTCAACATGTATGCCCAAAACCCTCAGATAGCCCAAAACCCCCAGTTCCAGAATGCATTGGGTAAATTTGATAAGGCTAAATTCAAAGAATTCCTTGCCAATATGAAAACCACAAACCCGGCACAGTGGGAAATGGTAGAAAGAAGTACGCCTATGGTGGAAAACGCGGCTAAAAAGCAGCTATATATCGCCATGCTTAAAGCAGGTTTTGTAGCTACTGATACTGAAGCAAAAGCCAAATACAGTGAAGAAAACGACAAGGTTAGTTTTGATTATGTATACCTTCCTTATACGGTTGTAAATGATAATGAGGCAAAAGTATCTGACGATGAGATCATTGCCTACATGAAGAAGAACGAGAAGAAATACAAGTCTGAGCCTTCAAGGGATATTGAGTATGTACTTATTGAGAATAAACCATCAAAAGAAGATGAGGCTGAAATGAAAAGCAGGATTGATGCGCTGCTGGCGCCGAGGATTGTTTATAACAGCGAAACTAAAAAGAATGATACGCTGCCCGGCTTCAGGGAAGTAACTAACGTTGAAGAATTTGTAAATAATAACTCTGACATTAAGTTTGACACTACATATGTGGCCAAAAAAGACCTGCCGGTTGAGCACGCTGAGCAGATTTATAACCTTGTACCCGGACAGGTATATGGGTCCTATGTAGATAACGGCTACTACAAGCTGACACGTATGATGAAGCGTAAAGCCAATGCTACCGCAAAAGCAAGCCATATCCTGATTGCTTATGCAGGAGGCGCTGCGCCAAATCCAAACATCAAAAGGACTAAAGAAGAGGCAAAAGCCAAAGCCGAAGACCTCTTAAAGCAGGTTCAGGCCAACCCTGAAAAATTTGCTGAACTGGCAAGGACAAATACAGATGACCCCGGTTCAGCCCAAACCGGCGGTGAGTATGACAATATTACCCCGGGGCAGATGGTAAAACCATTCAATGATTTTGTGTTCAATAATCCCATTGGCAAAATTGGTGTTGTTGAAACTGATTTCGGTTTTCACGTAATTAAAGTAACCGGAAAAAATGAAGCTGTTCAGTTGGCCACTATTGCACAAAAAATCCAGCCATCAGATTCTACAAGCGACAATATTTTTACGCAGGCAACAAAAATGGAAATGGATGCTCAGGAAAAGCCATTTGCTGATGTAGCCAAGTCGCTCAAAATGAACATTGTACCGGTAAACAAGCTTATGTATAATGATGAGAACGTGCAGGGCCTTGGCAGCCAGAGGGGTATTGTAGTTTGGGCATTCAATGAAGACACCAAGAAAGGTGATGTTAAGAAATTTGATGTGCCACAGGGCCACGTTATAGCTACAGTTAAGAATATCAATGATAATGGGCTCATTTCCCTTGAAGAAGCCAAGACTACAGTATTGCCGATACTCCGTAACCAAAAGAAGGCTGAAATACTGAAGAAGAAAATGACCGGTGGCAGTCTTGAGGCTGTCGCGCAGAAAAACGGCTCTAGCGTACTTAGCGCTACAGATGTAACTTTTGCAGCCCCTAATATTCCAAATGTAGGGCCGGAGGCTAAAGTAATTGGTAAAGCTTTTGGCCTTGCGGCAGGCAAAACATCAGCGCCAATAGAAGGCCAGAGTGGGGTATTTTTGATAAGGGCTAAAAATATTACCAAAGCACCTGAACTTCCTAATTATGCCACTTATACAGCAAGGCTTAAGCAGGAAGGAAGGGGAAGTGTACCTTCAAGGATATCAACAGCTTTAAGGAACAGGGCTGAGATTGAAGATAACAGGGCAGAACTTAACCAGTAAGTAAAGCCTCTCAGTATACTAAACAGGCCCGGCATCTGCCGGGCCTATTTATTTAATATCATTTTGTGGTACGGGATGATTATTGGATAGCCTTTTGATCTAAAATATGCGGTAGGGTCAGTGTCAGTAAGTGCCATCACAAAATCGCCACCCCATGCTCCCAGGCTTTTAACAGCGCCATTAAAATCAGGAAACCACTGTTCCTTTACAGGAGTAAGCCCCAACAGCGTGGCCATAATGGCTTCATGTTGTTCTATGGCAATGCAAAAATGCCTGAAGTCTTTTGTTTCTGCAACTTTTTGCGTGAGTTCATTTATTTGCTCCTCAATTGATTTTATGTTGCCCTGCCTGTTGCGGTAAGCAGCTATAGCATTGCGGCTGTCCTGTTTTTTATTAAGGTATACAAAGTAAATATTTTCAGCAAAAGGCGGATTAAAGGGTGCTTCCTTAACCAAAGGCTTTTTATTGTGCAGCGAGTAATAAATGGGATGGTTATGCTGCGCGCAGGCTATATCATACCCGCTGCCCCCAAAGCTCCTGTTGAGCAGTTCAAAAGCATCAATGCCAAACCATTGGGCTATATTATTTACAAGGGTAGAAGATGTGCCCAGGCCCCAGCGGCGCGGAAAGGTTAAACGTGTTGTAACCTTATACCCCGCTGCATCATTTAAAACTTCCGGGTTGGCTAACATGGCCTCATGCAGTATAGTTACCAGTGTGTTCCTTTCCGGTTTTCCTTCTCTATGTTCGTTTGCTTCTACAGTCGAAAAGGGAATAACATCTTCATACCAGATGCTGCCGTCACTGTCAATGCTTTTCCAGTATATAGTTTTTCCTGTAATAAGTTCCGTTTCAAGGTACTGTCCGAAAACAGTGGGCACTGCCAGCGCCGTAACACCGTCTAGCACTACATATTCGCCTGTTAAAAGCAGCTTGCCGTTACTGTAGAAGGTTTGTTTCACACCTTAATCTTTCGGAGTTCTTCTATAAATTCGTGTACAGCGGCGTGCGATACCGTATGTTGTTCAAAATGCTTTATGGCCTTATTTTTTTCACTGTCACTGGCGCCAAGCTGGTTCAGTATATTCATCAGGTGCATTTTCATGTGGCCTTGCTGTATGCCTGTTGTGGTTAAAGAACGAAGTGCTGCAAAGTTTTGCGCAAGGCCTGCCACGGCTACTATCTGCATCAGTTCCCTGGCTGACGGGTTGCCCAGCATTTCCAGTGATAGTTTTACCAGTGGATGAAGGCTGGTAAGCCCGCCTACTGTGCCCAGTGCCAGCGGCACTTCTATCCAGAAAGTAAAGATGCCGTTATCTATTGAGGCATGCGAAAGGCTGCTGTACTTGCCGTTTTTAGAAGCATAAGCGTGTACTCCTGCTTCTACAGCCCTGAAATCATTACCTGTTGCCACCACAACCGCATCAATGCCGTTCATTATCCCTTTGTTGTGCGTTACTGCCCTGTAGGGCTCTGTTTCGGCAATACGTACGGCCATCAGGAATTTTTCAGCAAACTCCTTAGGGTTTATACCGGCATCATCACAAAGCTCATCCACGGGGCAGGACACTTCAGCACGTACAAGGCAGTTGGGGACATAGTTAGACAATATGCTCATTATGACCTGCAACTGTTTTTCCTGTTCATTAAAGCTGCTGTAAATCAGGGCTTCCTCTTTTAATATCTTTGAAAACTGCTCAAGGCATGAGTTTATAAAATTGGCCCCCATGCTGTCAACTGTTTCAAAGGTAGTGTGTAGCTGGTAATAGCCCGGTATTTCGCTGCTTTTATCGCGCAGTTCTATACCAAGTATGCCGCCGCCCCGCTTTTTCATGTTCTTTGTTATAGCCTCGGTGCCTGAAAAGAACCTGTGCTTTATTTCGCCGAAAAATTGGTTGAGTTTATTTGTATCGCCATTAAATAGAAAATGTACCTGGCCAATTTTTTCAGTATTTATTACTGTTGCCTTAAATCCCCCCCGCGCTGACCAGAACTTGGCCGCTTTTGCCGCAGCTGCCACTACAGAGCTTTCCTCAATAGCCATTGGCAGGGTGTACTCCCTTCCGTTAATGATAAAATTAGGCGCTACACCCAGGGGTAAATAAAAATTTGTGATAGTATTCTCTATAAATTCGTCATGCAGTTGCTGCAGTGCGGCATCATCATTCCAGTATTTTCTTAATAAAGTTTGTGCTTCATCCGGATTTGAAAAATACTCCTGCGAAAGCCATTCAATTTTTTGCTCTTTAGTCAGTTTGGAAAAACCTGCTATTGCTTTGCTCATTTTCAGTAGCTTAAAATAAATAGGTTTGGCAAAGATACGCTTTACCCCGGGCTTTTACCAAAAATAATACTATTGCTTTTTGCACTACTTTCCCTGTAAAAATCCATTTAACAGAAAAAAAGCGTTATATTTCATAAATTTTTACTAAAATTGGGAGTTTTTTACCATCTGCAAAATGAAATACCTTAAACATTCTTTTTTTCTGTTTTTGCTGGCAGTACTACCGGCAACAGCCCAACAAAATTTAACATTGCAGGAGATATGGGGAGGCGCTTTCAGGCCCCAGGGCATGGATGACCTGCAGGCCATGAAAAATACCAATCAGTATACCGTACTCAATTATGACCGCAAAACAGGGGGCGCAACAATTGACCTTTATGATTTTGCCACATTAAATAAAGTAAGTACAATCATTAGTTCAGGCGATTTTAAAGAACTGGGAGAGGGGATTGACAGTTATACCTTTAGCCCTGATGAAAAAAAATTACTTATAGCTACAGGTTCTGAACAAATTTACAGGCATTCATTTGTTGCAGATTTTTATGTTTATGACATTGCCACAAAAAAACTTGGAAAGCTTTCAGCCGGCAAGGTGCAGGAACCGGTGTTTTCTGCTGATGGCTCAAAAGTGGCCTATGTTTTTGATAATAATATATATGTTTTTGATGTTGCCGCCAATAAAGCAACACAGGTAACAACAGACGGTAAAAAGAACGCCATAATAAATGGTGTTACCGACTGGGTTTATGAGGAGGAATTTTCATTTGTACGGGCCTTTGACTGGAATGCAGCGGGAGATAAAATAGCCTTTATCAGGTTTGATGAAAGCCAGGTGCCCGAATTTTCGATGGATGTATATGGTAAGGCATTATACCCGGTGCAGCAGGTTTTTAAATACCCTAAAGCCGGTGAGAAAAACGCTGACGTATCATTACATATATATGATGTAAAGGCGGGAACTCTTAAAGAAGTAAAACTGGGCAATTACAGTGACTTTTACATACCGCGCCTCAAATGGACTAATAACGCGCAGACGCTGAGCGTACAGGTGCTTAACAGGCACCAGAACAACCTGGACCTGATATTTGTTGATGCCGTTACCGGCGCTGCAAAGGTAGTGCTTAATGAAAAAGATAAAGCTTATATTGATGTAACCGATAACCTGACTTTTTTAAATGACAACAGCTTCATCTGGACAAGTGAAAAAGACGGCTACAACCACATTTACCACTACAATAGCAGCGGGAAGCTGATTAACCAGGTAACCAATGGCAACTGGGAAGTAACCGCGTACTATGGATTTGACAAAAAGACAGGTAATATTTTTTACCAGTCGGTTGAAAACGGTTCTATAAACCGGGATGTTTACAGGATTGGCCTTAACGGGAAGAATAAAGTAAGGCTTACGCCTGAAAATGGCACCAATGACGGTAAATTCAGCCCTGATTATACCTCGTTCATCAACCATCGTTCAAGCGCTTCAGAGCCGCCTTCCTTTGCCCTGCATTCAGCAAAAGACGGTAAGCTGATTAAAGCTATACTTAATAATGATGCGCTGAAGGCAAAGCTTGAAAAATACAGGCTCCCGAAAAAGGAGTTTATGGTAATCACTACTGAAAAGGGGCACCAGCTGAACGCCTGGATGATTAAACCTGTAGATTTTGACCCTAACAAAAAATATCCGCTATTTATGTACCAGTACAGCGGGCCCGGGTCGCAGCAGGTAAATAATGACTGGAACGGGTATGACGATTACTGGTTTATGATGCTGGCCCAGCAAGGCTATATTGTAGCCTGTGTTGACGGCAGGGGTACCGGCTATAAAGGCGCTGCCTTTAAAAAAGTTACCTATAAAGAGCTTGGAAAATATGAAGTGGAAGACCAGATTGACGCAGCAAAGCTGTTTGGTAAATACAACTACATTGATCCTGCCAGGATAGGTATATTCGGGTGGAGTTATGGAGGGTTCATGTCATCAAACTGTATATTAAAAGGCAATGATGTATTTAAAATGGCTATTGCTGTTGCCCCGGTAACCAACTGGCGTTTTTATGATACAGTATATACGGAGCGTTTCATGCAGTTACCCCAGGAAAATGCTTCAGGCTATGATGACAACTCGCCTATAAATCATGTTAGCAGGCTCAAGGGTTCCTATTTACTGATACATGGCACGGCAGATGACAATGTGCATGTACAAAATACCATGAGGATGATAGAGGCGCTGGTGCAGGCCAATAAACAATTTGACTGGGCTATATATCCTGACAGGAACCACGGCATTTATGGCGGCGCAACAAGGCTACAGCTTTATACCAAAATGACTAACTTTATTAAAGAGAAACTATAATGAAAAACACTACCAACATTACCCTTGAACAAATCCAGGATTTTAAAGGTAAATACCCAAAGCAGCTTTGGTATCTTTTCTTTTCCGAAATGTGGGAGCGCTTTTGTTTCTATGGAATGAGAGGAGTGCTTACTTACTTCATGATAACACACCTTATACTGGAGAATGGCGGGCATATGGCTGAAGGGCAGGCAAACCTGCAATATGGGGCTACGCAGGCATTTGTGTATGCGTTTACATTTATAGGAGGATTGTTTGCTGATAAAATTCTTGGTTTCAGGAAATCTTTGTTTTGGGGTGGTATCCTTATGATTGTAGGTAGTGCTATTCTTGCATATGATCCTTTTCCTGAAAATAATTTCTTCCTTGGGATTAGCTTTACTGTAATAGGAACCGGTTTCTTTAAGCCAAATATTTCTACTATGGTAGGGTCGCTTTACAAAAAAGATGATCCAAGGCGTGATGCCGGCTTCTCTTTATTTTATTCGGGTATCAATATAGGTGCGCTATTAGGCGGTTATGCATGTATTTCTATCGGAAAAGGAGAACTTTTCAGCAGTTTTATACCGGCAGAATATACCTGGAATGTAGCATTTGGGCTTGCAGGCATCGTTATGGCAATAAGCCTAATAACCTTTGTTTTTACACAAAAGACACTTGGGCCAATTGGCCTTCCGCCGTTTAAAAGTATGGACGGGCAGCTGCGTAATGTTAAACATGTTGAAGGTATAGAAACTGTTAAACCTGAAGATACTGCTAATGTTGCAGTTGAAGTAAAATCCGGTAAGGCCTGGTACGAGTATGCGGTGTATGCACTTACACTTGCGTTAATACCTGTTATTATGACCATGGTAGCCAAAACAGAATATACGGATTATTTCATGTACGTTATAGGGCCGGCTACGCTGGTGTACCTGGCTTATGAAATGACCAAGCACACATGGGCTGAAAGTAAAAAGCTTATTGCTGCGCTGGTATTTATAGTATTTTCTATAATCTTCTGGGCCTTTTTTGAACAAAGCGGAGGCTCATTAAGCATATTCGCTGCTAAAAACCTTAATAATGAAGTGCTGGGTTTTTGGAAGCTTGACCCTAATGGGGTTAACAATGCGGCAAACTCTGTATTTGTAATAATTTTTGCCCCAATCGTAGGGCTCGTTTGGGTAGCAATGGCTAAAAAGAAGATTGAGCCTAACACTGTAGTTAAATTCGGGCTTGGTTTCTTATTTCTGGCCGGAGGTTTCTATACATTTTATACAACAAGGTTTTTTGAAGTAATAGCGGGGTCAGGTATAGCAAGCCTTGATGTATTTGTACTGGCCTATTTTGTTATAACATTTGGTGAACTTTGCCTCTCGCCAATCGGCCTCTCGATTATGACTAAACTTTCGCCGCAAAGGCTGCAGGGCGTTATGATGGGTATGTGGTTCCTGGCTAGTGCATACGGGCAGTATGTAGCAGGTATATTAGGGGCAGGCCTTTCAGAAGGCGGTGAGAATGACAGCCTGCCACAAAAACTCGCAACATATACTGATGGGTATTATCAGTTAGCTATTTACGCTTTAATAGCAGGTGTTGTACTTTTAGTAATTTCTCCTCTTGTAAGGAAGCTGATGCAGGAAGTAAAATAATCAGAAACAGAATATATGTCTACAGAAACAGTGCCCAACGATTTTTTCAAAACGAAAGTATTAGGCCATCCGGCCGGATTGTTTGTTCTATTTTTTACAGAAATGTGGGAACGTTTTTCCTTTTACGGAATGCGTTCACTTTTAATATTATTTTTTACAGCTTCTTTGGCTGATCATGGCTGGGGCTGGCCACGTGAAAATGCATCTGCCCTTTTTGGGTCGTATGTTGGTCTGGTTTATCTTTCTACTATGCTTGGAGGCTATTTTGCAGATAAGGTTATCGGCTTCAGGTGGGCTGTGGTAGTAGGAGCCGTGCTGATGACATTAGGGCATGCATCAATGGCTGTGGAAACCCAGTTCTCCATATACCTCGGCCTTGTACTTCTTGTGTTTGGCAATGGCTTTTTTAAACCTAATATGACCTCTATAATATCAGAAATGTATAAAGACCATCCTGAGAAGAAAGACGGTGCTTATACATTATTTTATATGGGTGTAAATGCAGGTGCATTTTTTGGTATATTATTGTGTGGCTATCTTGGGGAAAAAGTGGGATGGAGCTATGGTTTTGGCCTTGCAGGGATCTTTATGTTCTTTGGGATGCTACAGTTTTGGCTGTCACAAAACATTTTTGGGACTATCGGTTTAAAACCCAATAAAGAAAGTAAAGCTAAAGCAGATTCGCTTGATAATGATAAAAGAAACCCTTTTACAACCTGGCAGCTTGTTGTTATGTTTATCTCAGCCGCACTTGGCCTGCTTTGGATAATTAACGCTCCGGCATCTAAAATATCTAACGGGAGTTTTGATATTTTTGGATTTTTGGGCGACTACGGAAACTCTATTGCCATTATAACTGCATTAGTATTGTTCCTGGTGTTGTTAATTTACAGGTTCACTCAATATTCAGTAGTGACAAAAGAGAAACTGATGGCCGTAACATTTTTTGCCTTCCTCACCATCTTTTTCTGGGCAATATTTGAACAGTCACCAAACAGTTTAACAATTTTTGCCAGCGATTATACTAACAGGGTGCTTGAAGGTAACTGGAGCATTGTATTCCTTGTAATTAACTCATTGATAACTGTACTTCCCTTAGCTATAATAACATGGGTGCTTGTACTGCTATTCAGGCAGACGTTTAAAAATTATGCAGTAGCCAATATAATTTTAAGTCTCAGCTTTGTTATCATATGGGCTATTGCATTATGGATGCTTGCTAAAGACTACTATACGGCCGGCTTGCTTGAACTTTCAGATGATACACTTTCAGCGCTTAAAATAGATAAGGTAACAGAGCCGCTTACTGAAGTGCCCGCCACATGGTTTACAACACTTAATTCTTTATTTATTATTTCACTTGCCCCGCTATTCTCAAAATGGTGGGAAAGTAAATATAACCCATCAGCTAATGTTAAGTATGCCATAGGCATGACTCTGCTTGCCATAGGTATGGCATGTGTGGCTTTTGGTGCAGGTGATATTGCACCGGGCGCCAAAACAGCTTCTGTAAGTATGGTATGGCTAATACTTGTTTACCTGTTCCATACCATGGGAGAGTTATGTATTTCGCCTGTTGGGCTTTCTTATGTAAGCAAACTTGTGCCGGGGCGTATGATTGCGTTTATGTTCGGGGTTTGGTATCTGGCTGTTGCTATTGGTATGAAAGGAGCAGGTATGTTTGGTGAAAACATAGATAAAATAGCCAATGAGAAAGGACTCAGCTATTTCTTCTGGATTCTTGCTTTTGTTTCTATAGCAGTGGCAGCAATATCATTGGTAATGTCACCTGTAATTAAGAAGCTAATGCACGGCGTACGCTAGTGCTGTAAATAAAAATGAAATAATCATGAAAAAGTTATTGTTGATTCTGTTCTTTGTCATGGGTGCAATTACTGCCGGAGCACAGGAAACTCTTAAATGGCATACCGATATGATTGAGGCAATGAAGGTTTCTGAAAAAACAAAGAAGCCAATGTTCCTGTTTTTTACCGGAAGCGACTGGTGTGGCTGGTGCAAGCGCCTGCAAAAAGAAGTATTTACTACGCCTGAATTTGCGGCGTGGGCAAAAGCGAACGTTGTTTTGGTAGAACTCGATTTTCCGAGGAGTGTCGCGCAGACACCTGAAATAAAACAGCAGAACGCCGAGCTTCAGCAGGTATTTAGGGTAAATGGCTATCCTACGGTATGGATAACCACCGCAAATAAAGACAAAGAGGGAAAAGTCAATTTCACTCCTGTTGGCAGTATCGGTTATCTTGCCGGCGGGCATCCAGCCTGGCTTGAAGCGGCTAATAAAATTTTAGCTAACAAACCGCCTGCCAGGAAATAATGTGATTTTTATGTAGAAGGTATTCTGCGCCGGCGGCTTTCCGGCAAAATAAGGAAATACACTTTCTGTTTATAAATGATGAATAATTTCGGCATTGTTTTTGACCAACCAATTTTAAACTTTTAAATAAATATGAAAAAATTACTTTTAACTCTGTTTTTAGCCCTTGGGGCAATGGCTACACAGGCCCAGGAAATAAACTGGATGACTTTTGATGAGGCGCTTGCGGCCCAGAAGAAAAAAGCGAAGCCTATATTTATGGATGTGTATACCGACTGGTGCGGGCCCTGCAAAATGCTCGATAAAAATACTTTCCATGATGCATCGGTAGTATCCTATATTAATGATAATTTTTATGCCGTTAAATTTAATGCCGAGGGTAACTCAGTAGTTAACTATAAAGGTAAAAAATATACCAATCCGCAGTATGTCGCTGGCCGCCAGGGAAGGAACGCAGTACACGATTTTACTCTTTTCCTTAAGGTTCAGGCTTACCCTTCCATGATGGTATTTGACAGTAAAGGAGAGGTAAAGTCACCAATTGTTGGTTACCTCTCGCCGCAACAACTATTAGAAGCTTTGAAGGCAAAGTAATATTCAACTATTCAATAAATGATCCCTTTTCTGCAGTAGCATGGAAAGGGATTTTTTGTTTCCGGCAGGTTGATGCCCACCGGGCTATCTGACTCCTGTAATTAGTAGCATCGGCTACAACCTGCTTGGGGCGCAGCTGCAGTAGTACGCGTTCAAGGTTTATTTTAGGTGATTGAGTTAACAGGAGTATATCAGGCGCTATATTTGGGTCATATACGGCAACGCTGTCTATAATGAATATTTTTTTATGCCTGAACCAAAGCAGGTTTTCAAGTGGCCTTATTTCCAACGCCTGGTTAAAGTAGCCTTTATTATACGCCAGTATATTCCTGTTTTCGGCAATAAGGCTGTCGTTGCTGTATACAGTTATCTTCTCCGGATCCTTTGTAGCCAGGAGGCTGCTTCCCCGGTTATGGAATATCACCATTTCCTGGTGCCGGCCTGCCTTTACTGCCGTGAAGATGTAAGTCAACTGGAACAATAAAAAGGCTCCTACAAGAGTAATTGTATTTTTAAAAGTTGGCCTGTAGAGGCTTAGTACACCCATTACAATGATTGCATATAATAGTATAGCCAGTAAAAGTGTAAAAGGGATATCCTTAAGGACTAAGCCTTCAAATGACGCTATCCAGGCTATAAACCGGTTCATCAGCTCTATAAACAGTCCAAGTAATTTACCTGCCGCAAGCGCTGCATCGGCCCAAACAAAATTAAGTATAAGCACTATGACGCCTGTTACCAGTACAATTGTGGAAACTGGCACTACAACAGCATTGGCCACCAAGAAAAGCATCGGGAACTGGTTAAAATAATACAGGCTCAATGGAAGCACCCCAATCTGGGCCGCCAGTGAAACAAGCACCGTATCTGACAAATAATTAACCATCCTAAACCTTATGGTTATGATTTTCCTGCATAGTGGTTGTAGCCACACAATGCCAAATACTGCTGCGTAGCTGAGCTGGAAGCCTACATCAAACAATAACATGGGATTGATTAGCAGCAGGAAGAGCATGGAAACAGCTATGGAATTATTAATGCCAGAACTACGGTTGATATACATCCCTATGCTTACAAAGCTGAACATCACTACCGAACGCAGGACAGAAGCTGAAAGTCCTGACAAAAAGGCAAAGAGCCAAAGGAAAGACAATATGGCCATAAGCTGTACTAATTTCCCTTTTTTATGGAAACGGTTCAGGGGTTTCAGCAGAATATTTAAAATATAAAACAGTACCGTGATGTGTAGCCCTGATATGGCCAGTATATGTACCACGCCGGCGTTGGTATAATTAGATGTTGTTTCGCTATCCATATCCTGGCGCTGGCCCAGTAGAAGCGCTTTGATAATATTAATGGTAGTAGCGTCATATTGATGCCTGTCAAAGCTACTGATTAGTTTGTCCCTGAATTTATTTATGTAGAAATTAAAATTATTTTCGCGGCCTGCAATATAATAGTTTCTTTTAAGATTTACCTGATGGAAGACATTTTGGCAGGCCATATACTGAGCGTAGTTAAACTGGTAGGGGTTTAGCGATTGTGAAATAGGTTTTAGCTCCCCCAAAATTACCAGTTTATCACCTACCTGCGGCATCGTCTTGGCGGCGTTAGTAGGTACCGTTATCAATACTTTTCCCGAAGCGGTTGTGTTTTCTACCGCGACTATATTTAGATAATATTTTTCCGCACGGGCATTTGGTTTTAGCCTTGCAGTGACTACACCGCGTATTACAGTATTACTACCGGGTCTAAGGACATGCGAATAGTGTGAACTATGATTAGGTGCGTAATGAAGTGTATAAGCCACCATTCCGGCACAGGCTGTGAAAAGCCAGGCCGCTAAGCCAAAAAATGGTTTCTGCGTAATGCTCCTTGATTGTATGAAATAAGCAATTGTAAGGCTTATTACTGATAATAGTGCCATGGACAACACGGGAAGAAAGCCGGGATGCATATAATGGGCAAAAGCAATACCTGAAATAAAAAATACAGTAATGCCAATAACCGGATATCTCAACACCTCCATACACTCACAGGATATTGAAACAACATGACAGGTTAATTACCTACCACACGGTTAGCCTGGACAAAAGTCCTTTTATGATAAGGCTCATTCATAGAAGAGACAATTACGCCGCTGCTACTCGAGGCATGTATAAACTTTATTTCGCCTTCTTCTGTCACTTCCGTAACCAGCCCAACATGGTTAATAATGTTCTTCCTCGAATTATTTTTAAAGAAAAGCAGGTCACCTTTTTTTACTTCAGTTAGTTCTATACGGGTGCCTTCTTTAGCCATTTCGTGTGAACTTCTGGGAAGGGGAATCTCAAAAATGCGGAACGTTGCGGTTACCATGCCAGAACAGTCCATTCCCGCTGTAGTAGTGCCGCCTCCCCTGTAGCGAACACCTTCAAACTGCATGGCATTGTTTACAAGTTGCTCGGCAAGGTAATTATCAGTTGACGGGGCAACATCTGTTTCGTCATTATCAGTAACGGAAAGAAGCTTGTTTTTTTTGGCAGGCGCTTCAAGTTTACTTGGCCCGCCCCTGCGGATTTCCTTAACAGGCTCATACGCTACCACCGGGCCATTGCCAAAAAGTGAAGCCATATCGCTTTCAGTTACTGTAAGCGGTTTTTCATTGGCTGTATTTTGGTGTTGTACAGGTTTTACAGCTTTTTCAGTATACGTATAACTCCCTTTTGTTATAGCTTCCTTTTTTGAGGTAACTATTTGCGCAGATACGCCCAGCGTCATCAGTAACATTAAAAGGGTTAGGGCCTGGATTCTTTTCAAAACTTTTATTTTATCAAATTTGTATTGATTTTGGGCAAATATAGAAAAATTGTATTAATACAACATTAAGAATCTATGTTAAATGTTTGATTATGAGCTCTGCGGTTTTACGGCTGGCTCCTTCACCGCCTAATTTCTGTTCCAGTAAATCGTACTGTCCCAGTAAGTTTTGGCGGTATTCAGGTGTTAAAATTTTTCGTAACTCAGTCCTTATATTTCTAGGGTTGCATTCCCCCTGTATTAATTCTTTAACGACTTCGCTGTCCATTATCAGGTTCACCAGCGAAATATATTTCAGCGTGATAATACGCTTTGCAATCTGGTATGAAATAGGACTGCCTTTGTAGCATACTACTTCTGGGACCTTAAAAAGAGCTGTTTCAAGGGTAGCCGTTCCGGAGGTAACCAGTGCGGCATGCGCAATACTTAGTAAGTCATATGTTTTATTTGAAATAAATTTGATGTTCTTGTCGGTTATAAAAGGCTCATAAAAAGAATATTCCTGTGCCGGTGCGCCGGCTATGACAAACTGGTAATCAGGGAAATCATCAACTACCGACAGCATTACGGAGAGCATTTTGGCTATTTCCTGTTTTCGGCTGCCGGGAAGCAGTGCTATAACAGGCCTTCCGTCAAGGTTATGCGCTTTTTTGAAGGCTTCAGTATCAGTTGCTGTGCGGTTATGTATGGCATCAATCAGCGGGTGCCCCACAAACTCTACCTTGTAGTCGTGCTTATTTTCATAAAACTCTTTTTCAAATGGGAGTATTATATACAATTTATCAATATCGCGCTTTATAGCCCTGATGCGGTTTTCTTTCCAGGCCCAGATTTGCGGTGAGATATAATAATGTGTACGGTATCCTTGTTTTTTGGCCCATTTCGCAATCCTCATGTTAAAGCCCGGATAATCAATAAATATGATGGCATCAGGGTTATATGCCGAAATATCCTGCTTACAGAATTTTATATTACGGAGTATGGTTCCAAGGTTTTGTATTACCTCTGCAAACCCCATAAAAGCTAAATCCCTGTAATGTTTTACAAGTGTCCCGCCGGACTGTTGCATAAGGTCGCCCCCCCAGAAGCGTATAACTGCGCCGGGATCCTGCCTGTAAAGCTCTTTCATAAGGTTTGAGCCATGCAAATCACCTGATGCCTCTCCGGCAATTATATAATATTTCATATTACGGTTTATAAGCCAAAAATACTATTATTTAACCGATATAAAAAAGGCAGGTGTTGCTGTAACTTTTAAATTATCAATTATACCAATTGTTTTCAGCTTTATAGTAAAATCAAAATAAGAATTGTACATTTACATTTCCTAAAATATGTTTTGCCAAAAATGGTAAATATCAATGAGGGTTAGTTTTTGGCACACTTTTTTATACGTTTATTTAAATGAATGCTATTTTCAACTTTATGAAAAAAAATTATAAAATCCTTGCCATTGTGGCTGTGCTGGCAGTGGCTTTGTGGAGTTTTATGCCTACTAAAAAGCAGGCAGACCCCGAAAAAGATAAGCTTTTGCTGGAATTACTGACATTTGTAATTGAAAAAGGTCACTTCGACCCGGCAAAGGTCGACGACAATTTCTCAAAAGGCGTATACAAGAGTTATCTGGAAAGCCTTGATCCTTCGAAACGTTTTTTTATCCAGTCTGATATAGATGAGTTTGCCAAATATGAACTCCAGATTGATGACATGATAAACAGCAGGGATCTTACATTTTTCAACCTCACCTATGGAAGGCTTACGGAACGTGTTAAAGAAGCGGAAGGTTTTTATAAAGATATTTTGTCAAAGCCTTTTAACTTTAATAATGATGAGCAGTTTAATGTTGATTATGAAAAGCAGCCTTTTTCCAAAACAAAAGCTGACCTGAAAAAGCGGTGGGAGAAGCAACTAAAGCTTTCTGTCCTTTCGTCTATTACCGATAAGCAGAAAGTTGAAGAAGACAAGAAGAAAAACGATGCTTCTTATAAAGTAAAATCTTTTGCAGACCTCGAAAAAGAGTCTCGTGAGGCAACATTATCATCACTAAACCAATATTTTGATTTTATTGATGACCTTACCCGTGATGAGTGGTTTAGTGTTTATATCAACGCTATTGCTGAGCGTTTTGACCCTCACACCTTTTACCTCGCCCCGGAAGAAAAAGATAAATTTGATACCAGCATGCGGGGGTCGCTTGAAGGGATTGGTGCCAGGCTTGCCAAAAAAGGCGACTACGTGGAAATATCTGAACTGATACCGGGTGGCCCTGCATGGAGGGGAAAAGAGCTGGAGCAGGGAGATATTATCATGAAAGTAGCCCAGGGCAAAGGGGAAGCAGTTGATATTGCAGGAATCAGGCTGGATGATGTCGTGAAAAAAATTAAAGGCCCTAAAGGCACAGAAGTAAGGCTTACCGTTAAGAAAGTTGACGGTACTATTAAAGTAATCCCTATTATAAGGGAAGTGGTGGAACTTGAGGAAACGTACGCCAAATCAAGCGTAGTAAACAAGGATGGTAAGCTGTATGGCGTTATAAACCTCCCAAAGTTTTATATCGACTTTGAAAATAAAGATAACCGTGATGCCGCTAAAGATGTAGCTGCCGAAATTGAAAAACTAAAGGCGCAAGGCGTACAGGGGATTGTAATGGACCTCCGCGATAATGGCGGCGGGTCGCTAAAAACAGTTGTTGACATTGTAGGCCTGTTCATCCCTCAGGGCCCTGTTGTACAGGTAAAATCAACAGGCAAATCAAAGGAAGTGCTTTCAGATAATGATCCCCGGGTACAATGGGAGGGGCCGCTGGTTGTGCTGGTAAACAATTTCTCTGCCTCGGCTTCCGAAATTTTTGCCGCAGCCATACAGGACTATAACCGTGGGCTCATACTGGGCAGCAGGCACACATATGGTAAAGGCACTGTGCAGAACATTATTGGACTTAACCAGTTTGTCAGGAGCAACTCTATGGGCGACCTTGGGGCACTTAAAATAACCACCCAGAAATATTACAGGATTAATGGCGGCTCAGTACAGCGGGAAGGCGTTTACAGCGATATTATTATGCCGGACCGATACAAGTATATTGAAATGGGCGAGCGCGATAACGACAATGCAATGCCTTGGGACAAAATAGACCAGGCTTCATTTAAGCCGTTTAAAAATAATTTTGAGCAGATAATAGCCAACAGCCGTAACAGGATTGATGCCAATGAGCAATTCAGGCTTATGGATGAAAATGCCAAATGGGTGAACGAGAAGAAAGACGAAAGCACATATAACCTTAATTACGAAAAGTTCAGGGCTGAAATTGAAAAAGGCGAAGCGCTAAGCAAGAAGTTTAAAGCGCTTAATGACTATAAGAACAATCTGCAGTTTTCGGCACTGCCACAGGAACAGGAACAATTCAAAAAAGATCCTGAGCTGGCAGAAAAGAAGCAGCGCTGGTACGAAAGCCTTTCAAAAGATATTTATGTTGAGGAAGCCCTTAATATATTGCAGGATATGAACGGTAAGCCTGCCGCCGGGAAAAATGCGGTAAGCCTCAATAAAAAAGATAAAATGTTAAAAACCCGATAGTGATTGATGGATAATAACAGCAAATCACTTACAGGTTTGGCGCTCCAAAAGTTTAAAAAGAACTTTTGGGGCGTTTTTAGTTTTATGTTTATTGTCCTGCTCCTGTTTATAGCAGTATTTGCTTATGTACTGGCGCCTGACAAAACTAGGAACGCTAACTGGGGTGACCTCTCTATCCACAGCAAAGAACCCGGTTTCACAGTCACTATGATAACCCTTCCCGGCGCTACGGCACTAGAAGGCAGCTGGACAGACTGGCTGACAGGTAAAGCCACGGCCGACCCTAAAATCCCGGTTTTAAGCTACAATATTACACAGGACAGCCTTGTCTATAAAGAATATACTGATGAACCCGACCTGGCGGTTACTAAATCTATACCGCTGAAAACATTTGGCACCAGTGATGCTACACTTATAGCTGAAAAATATATCAGGAATCAGGAATTCCTGCTGGGTACTGACAGCCAGGGCAGGGACCTGCTCAGCAGGTTGCTCGTAGGGTCAAGGGTTTCTATAGCTATCGGGTTTGTAGCAGTGTTTATATCACTGCTTGTAGGGATTTTTTTCGGGGCTATAGCCGGATTTTACGGTGGCAGGGTTGATGCATTTGTGATGTGGCTTGTGAATATTATCTGGTCTATACCCACATTACTGCTGGTAATTGCCATAACACTGGCATTAGGTAAAGGTTTCTGGCAGGTTTTTGTGGCAGTGGGGCTTACTATGTGGGTTGAGGTGGCCCGCGTAGTACGCGGACAGGTAATGAGCATAAAACAGATGCAGTTTGTTACCGCGGCCCGTGCCTTAGGCTACAGGAACAGCCGCATAATATTCCATCATATCCTGCCAAACTGCATGGCGCCTGTCATAGTAATTTCGGCGGCTAATTTTGCATCAGCCATACTGGTAGAAAGCGGGCTCAGTTTCCTTGGCCTCGGCGCGCAGCCTCCCGTTCCCAGCTGGGGCGGCATGATTAAAGACCACTACAACTATATTATTTTAGGCAAACCCTACTTAGCGCTTGCTCCGGGTATTGCTATGCTGCTGCTGGTACTGGCCTTTATGATGGTTGGCAACGCGTTGAGGGATGCGCTGGATGTGAAGAGTGAATAGCATGTTGGCTAAAAATCAAGATTATTTTAATCCCTGTAAGAATATAGTTGTGTTTATTTGTGCTGTGTCCTTCGAAACTCACACAATTATTTCACAATTATTTCGATAGGCATTTACTTACTTGCCTCTTCCATTACTCTCCATTTTAAATACTTTCCGGTTTCTTTATGAGGTACAATAATGTAGGTATTTCTTGGGTTAGTATTTTTAAATTTATGTTCTCGATAATCTTTTAAAGTAATAGTAACAATACCTTCCAGCGAAGAAAGAATCTCAGGCGGATGTGTTGCTAAAAAGTTTGTACCCGTTGGAGGTATAGCAGGAAAGAAAACAATTGTTCCTAAACTTGCTAATTTTTCCCGTTTTTTCATTTGAAATTGTTCAATGCTATCCCTCTTTTTTTTTGTTTCGTAGCCTATGTAATAAATGTAAAAGGAGGCACTAGTGTAGTTGCTTGCAAATGAATATTTTAATGCTTCACTACTAAGGTTATCAATATATATAACCCTGTCTTTTTGAGCAAACAACATATTGTAAATTAAAAAGAAAGACATGAAACAAATTAATTTTGGNCGTCAACCCTTTTTTATTTAACAAATAAGTTTAAACCACTTCATTAAATAAATCAGATAATAAATCTTCTTTTTTCCAATTTTTGGTTTTTAATAATCTATTCAATACATATTGCTCGTGCATATAAGTAGGGATTTCAGCCCAATATTTCATATAGTTTGGTGTTTTATTTTTTAAATACATAAACATTTCTACATGGAATAATTCATGTTGTGTGGTGTATTTAGTAAAGAATATATTTTTTGCTACACCCCACTGATCTAGAGTTTTTCCTGCAAACATATAAATTTGAGGTCCTTCACCAAATAATCCTTGGTATAATGGAATTCCAAATTCTCCAGAAGTTGGTTTAAAGAAACCATGTCCGCCACCTTTTTGCCACTGGTCAAAAAGTTCTTTATATTTTTCATTATTTCTATCTACTAAATGAATATCAAAGTTCTTTAAACCCGTACTTTCTCTTACTTGTTTTACTATTCCNTGTAATAAATGTAAAAGGAGGCACTAGTGTAGTTGCTTGCAAATGAATATTTTAATGCTTCACTACTAAGGTTATCAATATATATAACCCTGTCTTTTTGAGCAAACAACATATTGTAAATTAAAAAGAAAGACATGAAACAAATTAATTTTGGCATGGCGGGTTTGAGTTTTTAAAATTATCATAAACAGTATTAAGATGTACACGTTGGCTTTGGGATAATTATTTTAGCCGGGTCCTACTAAGTCATCTCTTTAAATATCCTCCGTTTTCTTTACTAAACATATTAATTTTTATATTATTCATACGCCATCATACCCACACGCCATTTATAGAAACTGCCGTCATTACTGGGTGTGATAATATAAATATTTTGTGGTTTTTTTTTATATACCCATTCTTCACGATACACCTTCGGGCTTATGGTGGTAATATCATCTAATGATGTAAGTTTTTCCGGAGGCTCAGTAGAAATATAGACAACTCCAGTTTCGGGTATTGTATGTCCAAGATTTCGGCGGTTTTTCTCTTGTTCCTTCTTTTGTAACTGCTTCATCTTTTCCCGTTTCTTTTTAGTTTCATAACCTCGATAATAAATAAAAAAGGTAGTCAACTTATAATCTCCATCATCAGAAAATTTAATAGCCTCACTACTTAAGTTATCAAAATAAATATACAAAGATGTATCTTGTGAAAAGGCTGCAGTGGCAATAAACATTTTAGTAAAAAGGATATAATGTTTTAATTTGAACATGGCGGGTTTGAGTTTTTAAAATTATCATAAACAGTATTAAGATGTACACGTTGGCTTTGCGGTATATTTTGCTATGGTGGGATTAGTGGTACCGTTCATTTATCCTGTGCCCTTCAAACCAACGCATGCAATAGTTTTATAGATCGCTTCAAATTATCTATCTTCCGTCCTATTAAAAACTCTCCACTTAAAATATTTATCTTCTTTTGTTTTATACAATACATACATATACTTGTTATAATCAGGTTTTTCACGAAACTCCTCTGCTGTGATAACTTTGGCATTTAAGCCATTTACTGTTTCACGATGGCCAGAACTCGAAAAATCATAAGAAAATGAAGGGATAGAGCCAGGAAGCGGGGGCAGTATATCTGTTTTTTTCTTTTCATATTTTTTTAGTTCTTTATCTCGTTTCCCTTTAGTTTCAAAACCCTTTTTATATATCCCGAAAGACATTGATAAAGAGTCTTTAGAGAACGATACCCAAACATGTTTACTGTCTGGCCGTATAAGGATATATACAGTGTCTTGACCCGGTTTTGGCTGGCAGTAAGCAGGCAAGGCAAGGAAATAAAATAATAAAGATATCATTGCTGGCATGGTGGGTGAGAGTTTTTAAATGAGGTTTTATATGGTTAAATATGAATTCTGCTATGTCATTTAGGTAGTATCTCACTAACTGTGTAAGTATAAAAATGAAGCCGTCTCACAACTTGAGACGGTTTTTTTACGTTTTTCTTG
>NZ_NOXV01000252.1 GCF_002251835.1 Flavobacterium cyanobacteriorum | reverse complement strand
ATAAGCTGGAAATTAATTTAATACAATTTTTGTCGTGTACTTAGAATAAAATCAATACCTTTTTGTCAGGAATTCAAAACGTTTTCGTCTAAATTAGATAAAAATGTAATTATGCGACATTTCTTCCTTATTCTTTTCCTTTTTTCTACTGTAATTTATGGTCAGAAAACTATTCCTGAAGTATTAAAAAAATACAATTCAGAGCGTGTTTCGTATATAAATGTTAAACAAGCTTCGATTAAGTCACCTGTAGTCTTTTTAGATGCAAGAGAATTGATTGAATATAATACGAGCCATATTAAGGGAGCTATACATGTAGGTTATAACAAGTTCAATCAAAAATTAGTTTTAGAAGAAATAAAAGATAAGAATACAACAATTATAGTTTATTGTTCTATTGGTGTAAGAAGTGAAAAAATTGGAGAAAAATTATTGAAGTTAGGCTATTCTAATGTTTTTAATCTTTATGGAGGCATTTTTGAATGGAAAAATAATGGTTATAAAGTATTTAATCATTCAGAGCAAGAGACAGAATATGTACATACGTATAGTAAAGAATGGAGTAAATATCTAAAAAAAGGAATTCAAACTTATTAATATATAGCATCATGGAAAAAACGTACTACGATCCATCAGATTTGAAAAAATTTGGAAAAATATCAGAATGGAATGAGGAATTAGGTTCAAAATTCTTCGAATACTATGGGAAAGTTTTTGAAGAAGGAAGTTTAAAAGCAAGAGAAAAATCATTAATTGCATTGGCAGTTGCTCATACCGTTCAATGTCCTTATTGCATTGATGCTTACACAGGAGATGGTTTGAAAAGAGGAATTACTAAAGAGGAAATGATGGAAGCTTTACATGTAGCGGCAGCCATTAGAGGAGGTGCTTCTTTAGTGCATGGTGTCCAAATGATGAACAAGTATGACAAATTATCAATGTAATTTAATTAGAGTGAATGTTAGCAAAATCATTACAAGCAAAAAAAAGTGAGCTTTCAAAAACGGAAAAACAATTAGAAATTTTATCTAATGGTTTTTTTAAAGACGGATCTTTACCCACTTTTGCCAATAAACTTAAAGGAATTGACCAATTTCCTTTACGCCCAAATAAAATTGAGATTTTACAAATTAATGTAGGTTACATGTGTAATCAAGTTTGTGCACATTGTCATGTAGATGCTGGTCCAGATAGGAAAGAAATTATGACTGTCGAAACCATGGAGCACATTTTGGATGTATTAAAAACAACTTCTGTCAATACATTAGATTTAACTGGAGGTGCTCCTGAAATGAATCCTAATCTTCGTTGGTTTGTTGAAGAAGCTTCTAAATTAGGCGTAAAAGATTTTATAGTACGTTCTAATCTAACCATTATTTTAGCGAATAAAAAATATCATGACTTACCTGAGTTTTTTGCTAAACATAATATTCATGTTATTTCATCTTTACCCTTTTATAAGAGGGAAAAAACAGATAAGCAAAGAGGTGATGGTGTTTTTGATAAATCAATCAAAGCATTACAAATGCTTAATGATGTTGGTTATGGAAAAGAAGGAAGTCCACTTAAATTAGATTTAGTATATAATCCTTCTGGAGCATTTCTTCCAACAGATCAAATGGCACTTGAAAAAGATTTCAAGAAAGCTTTAAAAGAAGATTTTGATATCGATTTTAATAATCTATTTGCCATTACGAATATTCCAATTAGTAGATTTTTAGATTACTTAATAGCATCAGATAATTATGAAGATTATATGAATGCTTTAGTAGAAGCATTTAATCCAAAAGCCGTTGGTAATGTGATGTGTACCAATACCATTTCTGTTAGTTGGGATGGTTATTTATATGACTGTGATTTCAACCAAATGTTAGGCTTAAAAGTAGCCTCAAAAGAGCAGCATATTTCGGAATATAATGAGGCATCATTAAGTGATCGTGACATTGTAATTTCTCAACATTGTTATGGGTGCACCGCAGGATCAGGAAGTAGTTGTCAAGGTACGGTAGCATAATCATGGAAAAGAAATTAGTTTTAGTTTTTACTAGAAATCCTGAATTAGGAAAAGTAAAAACCAGATTAGCAGCAACTATTGGCGAAAAAAATGCTCTTGAAGTTTATGTGTATTTATTAACACACACTAAAAATTGCATCTCACAAGTCAATGCCACTAAACGTGTATTATATTCTGAAGCCATTACTTTACATGATATTTGGGATAATACCACATTTGAGAAAGACATTCAGCAAGGAACCGATTTAGGAATGCGAATGCAGCATGCTTTTGAAAAAGGATTTGAAGATGGCTTCAATAAAATTGTTATTGTAGGTTCTGATTTGCCAACGCTTGATTCAAAAGATATTGAAGATGCTTTTTTGTTATTAGATACAAATGAAGTAGTTATTGGTCCAGCTGAAGATGGTGGTTATTATCTTTTGGGTTTAAAGTCAATTCCGAATGGTATATTCGAAAATAAAAATTGGGGCACTAACAGTGTTTTAGCAGATACCTTAACTAATTTATCGCATATTCAAACAGCATTTATAAAAATGAAGAATGATATTGACACTATCGAAGACATTAAAAACATTCCTGAATTTCAAAAATATTTATAGAAATGAATGCAAAAACAATAGACATCACTACAAGTTTTCTTAAAGAAAAAGGGTTTCTCCATCCAGAAATTGGTATTGTATTAGGCACTGGGCTTGGACAATTAGTGAATCATTTAACTATCGAATGTGAAATAAATTATGCTGATATTCCAAATTTTCCAGTTTCGACAGTTGAATTTCATTCTGGTAAATTGATTTTTGGAACATTTGAAAATAAAAAAATAGTTGTAATGCAAGGACGATTTCATTTATATGAAGGGTATTCTTTGCAAGAAATTACATTTTCCATTCGAGTTTTAAGAGCATTGGGCATTCAAAAATTACTAATTTCAAACGCCGCTGGAGCCATAAATTTAGACTTCAAAAAAGGAGATTTAATGCTTATTGAAGACCATATCAATTTACAAGGAGGTTCACCATTGGCATTTGCAAATGTTTCCGAGTTTGGCGAACGCTTTACCGATATGAGCGAACCTTATAATTTGAATTTACGTCATTCGATTGTTGAAATTGCTAAAAATCAGAATATTACTTTACACAAAGGAGTTTATGCTGCCGTTGTTGGTCCACAATTAGAAACCAAGGCTGAATATCGTTACCTCAAAATTATTGGTGCCGATGCCGTCGGAATGAGTACTGTTCCCGAAGTTATTGTTGCCAACCATTTAGGGTTACCCGTTCTTGCTGTCTCCGTTTTGACTGACGAATGTAATCCGGACGATTTGAAACCAGTAAATATTGCCGAAATCATTGCTTTGGCTGGTCAAGCTGAACCCAAAATGATTACCCTTTTTAAAGAAATAGTAAAATTGTAAATGAGAAGATATATTTCAGAAATAATAGGAACATTTGCCATTGTATTTTGTGGAACTGGTGCTATAATTATCAATCAGGAAACAGGAGGAACGATTACCCACGTTGGTGTAGCTTTTACTTTTGGATTGATAGTTATGTCTATGATTTATGCCTTAGGGAATATTTCTGGAGCTCATTTTAATCCTGCGGTTACAATCGCTTTTGCAGTTGCAAAGAAGTTTGATACCAAGGATGTTTTGCCTTACATCATTAGTCAAATTTTTGGAGCTGTTTTAGCAAGTTTTACTTTGCATTCACTATTTCCTGCCAACGAATTTTTAGGTTCAACCTTACCCACAGGAAGCAATTTTCAATCTTTTGTATTGGAATTTATACTCACTTTTTTGTTAATGATGGTTATTTTGAATGTTGCTCACGGCTCGAAAGAACAAGGAATGTTTGCTGGATCAGCTATTGGTTCGGTAGTTACATTAGAAGCAATGTTTGCAGGTCCCATTTGTGGAGCATCGATGAATCCTGTTAGATCACTTGCACCAGCACTTGTTTCAACACATTTAGAACATCTATGGCTTTACTTACTAGCGCCTACTTTGGGAGCAATTACGTCGGTTATCATTTGGAAATATATTAATCAAAAACCCGTTGGGTGAAATTATTTGAAGTAAAATAAATTGAACAAATGTTGGTCAAGATACTGAAAATCAGTATCTTGAAGTCGCAAAACAACCAACATTTATGACAAATATAGTTAAAAATTATTTTAGAGTTTTAGAAGTTATAAGTTCTTTGACCCGAGCAAAGCGAATTGGCGAAGCAATTTTGAGTTAGATTTTAAATCAGGAATTGGCAGAAAGCCAAAAATGTCTGATATAGAAGTAGTTGCCTTGAGTTTGACAGCAGAATTTATGTCAATCGACAGTGAAAATTCACTTTTCAAACAGCTACTTCCAGGTGAAATATCCAATTTAATTGAGCGTAGTCAATTTAATAAAAGACGTAAAAAGTTGTTTTTGTTTTCTGAACAAATTAGAACAGAGTTAGCTGCTAAATTTATGTGTTTTGAAGACTATTTTATTGTTGACAGTATGCCTTTAGAGATTTGTAAATTTTCACGACATAACAGGATAAAAATCTGTAAAGACGATTTTGAAACGGCTCCCTCAAAAGGATTTTGTGCTTCACAAAATAGTTGGTTCTTCGGATATAAGCTTCATGGCGTTTGTTCTGTTACTGGTGTTTTCCATTCGTTAGACATTACAAAAGCGGAAGTTCATGATATTCATTTTTTGAAAAATATAAAACAGCAAATGTCTGATTGTGTGCTGCTTGGAGACAGAGGATATCTATCTGATAGTATACAACTGGATTTATTCCAATCAGCAAATATTAAATTGCAAACACCAAAAAGAATGAATCAAGTGAATTATAAACCACAGCCGTATGTTTTTAGAAAATCCAGAAAAAGAATAGAAACATTGTTCTCGCAATTATGTGACCAGTTTTTAATTAGAAGAAATTATGCTAAAACTTTTGAAGGATTTAAAACCCGAATTTTAGCCAAAATNGGAACAAGAACGTATTGTTACCATCCTTGATAAATTCGACATACTCACTACTTCAATAAGCGAAGGACTGCCGAAAGAAATTGAGTTAAGAAAAAAACAGTACGAGTATTATCGTGATTTATTACTAACCTTTCCTAAGAACGAAACGGCATGAGCACATTTAAAACCATAGCAGAATCAAACAACTTTATCGTGTTGGATAAATTCACCAAACATTTTGAGGTGAATGAAGCACCTGCTGTTTATCAAACAGAGGCAGCACTGGAAAAGGAATTTATTCAAGACCTAATCAATCAAGGTTACGAAAATCCAACAAACTTAAATACGCTTGAAGCGATGTTGGCGAATGTGAGAGTACAATTGCAATCGCTCAACAATATGGAATTTTCGGATGGAGAATGGTCTCGTTTTGTGGAAGAATATTTGGACAAGCCAAGCGATAACCTTATTGAGAAAACCAGAAAAATACACGACAACTATATCTACGATTTCGTTTTTGATGATGGTCATATCCAAAACATCTATTTGGTTGACAAAAAGAATATCACCCGAAATAAAGTACAGGTAATATCACAATTTGAACTGAAAGGCACTCATGCAAATCGCTACGATGTAACTATTTTGGTAAACGGATTGCCATTGGTTCAAGTTGAATTAAAGAAACGTGGTGTTGCTATTCGTGAAGCGTTTAACNATAAATAACATCAAAAATCAATTAATTTAATTTCACCCAACGGGTTAATCAAAAACAATTAGAAATAACTCTTAAATAAAAATAAAATGGAAAATTATTTAGACGCAACAAACGATTTATACAAGCAAGCAGCATTAACACCAGATGTTGGTTTATGCTGTACAACAACTCCTATATGGAAATTTCCAGGTCTTGAAATTCCTATTATAATGCAAGAAATGAATTATGGTTGCGGAAGCACAATTTCGGCACAAGATTTAATCAACAATCCAAAAGTTTTATATGTTGGTGTTGGTGGCGGAATGGAGTTGTTACAATTTGCCTATTTCTCTCGTAAAAAAGGTGGTGTAATTGGCGTTGATGTTGTTGATGAAATGTTAGAAGCTTCTCGCAAAAACTTTATAGAAGCAGAAAAGCAAAATGAGTGGTTCAAAAGTGAATTTGTTGAACTCAAAAAAGGCGATGCATTGAATTTACCTATTGAAAATGAAAGTATTGATGTTGCTGCACAAAACTGTCTTTTTAATATTTTTAAAGCTGAGGACTTAAAAAAAGCATTAGAAGAAATGTATCGAGTTTTAAAGCCTCACGGACGTTTGGTTATGAGTGACCCAACATGTGAACAAGAAATGAATGAAACTTTACGAAATGATGACCATTTACGAGCTTTATGTTTAAGTGGTAGTATTCCCATTGCTGATTATATTAAAGCGTTAACTGATGTTGGTTTTGGTACTATTGAAATAAGAGGCAGACGTCCTTATAGAATATTAGATACAGAGAACTATCCAACTGATGAGTTAATTTATATTGAAAGTATAGAAGTTTGTGCCATTAAAGACCCAATGCCAGCAGATGGTCCATGTGTTTTTACAGGTAAAGCTGCCATTTATTTTGGAAAGGAAGATTATTTTGATGATAAGAAAGGTCATATCTTAATGAAAAATCAGCCATTAGCCATTTGTGATAAAACGGCTGCTGCCATAGCTTCATTAAATAGAAAAGATATTTTTATTAGCGAAAGTACCTATCATTACAATGGAGGTGGATGTTGTTAAAAATGTATTATGGAAAAGTATTTAGAACTTATATTGCACTCTTATAGTGGTTATTTTAACTACTTAAAAAGCGAAATTTTGTTTTGGAAATGGGATAATTATTTTTATGGTTTACTCCTTATTTCCTTGGCTGTTTGGTTGTTAGAACTTGCTTTTCCATGGCGAAAAAACCAACCCATTTTTCGTAAGGATTTTTGGTTGGATTTGTTTTATATGTTTTTCAATTTTTTCTTATTGAATTTACTTTTACTGATTGCATTATCCAACGTTACAGAAGCATTATTTAATGATTTTTTAAGTCTTTTTGGTCTTCAATTGACTTCAATTCAATTGTTTTCTTTATCAGAATTGCCAAAACCATTTGGATTGCTTTTGTTTTTTGTATTGAGTGATTTTGTACAATGGAATATACATCGCTTGCTGCATCGCATTCCTTTTTTATGGAACATTCACAAAACGCACCATTCTCCTAAGCAAATGGGTTTTGCCACTCAGTTTCGTTATAATTGGATGGAAGCAGTAGTGTACAAATCCATACAATATATTCCATTAATATTAATTGGTGGTTTTGCTCTTGAAGATGTGTTTGTTGTGCATTTTATTGCCATTACTATTGGTCATTTGAATCATGCTAATATTGGTTGGGATTACGGTGTTTTAAAATATATTTTCAATAATCCTAAAATGCACATTTGGCATCATAGCAAAATATTACCTTCTAAGTATGGGGCAAATTTTGGTATTTCTTTGAGTGTTTGGGATTATATATTTAAAACCCATCATATACCGAGCGATGGAAGAGATATAGAATTAGGTTTTTCAGATGAAGATGAATTTCCTCAAGACTTTTTGCAACAAGAACTTTATCCTTTTAAAAAATAGTTTGTCAGGAATTCGTAAAAGTTTCGACTATTCTTAAAATTAAATAAAATAAAAATGAGAAAAATAATTTTTATAATAGCCTTATTGCCTTTTTTATCGTGTGCAAATTCAAACGAAAATAGCATTCCAGAATGGGCTTATGCAGTAGAAAATCAAAATTCAATTAAAGTAATAGATCATCAAAAGTGGCATGTGCTATTGCAAAAATATGTTACAGATAAAGGGAATGTAGATTACAAAGGATTTAAGAAAGATGCAAAAGCATTACAAGTTTATTTGGATGAATTAGCCGCAAATGTACCTCAAAAATCATGGTCTCGAAATGCGATTTTAGCTTATTGGATAAATGCCTATAATGCCTATACAGTAAAACTTATTTTAGATAATTATCCTTTAAAAAGTATAAAAGATATTAAAGATCCTTGGGGTAAAAAGTTTTTCACTTTAGGAACAAAAAAATATAGTTTAGAAGAAATTGAGCATGAAATATTGAGAAAAATGAACGAACCAAGAATTCATTTTGCGATAAACTGTGCTTCTTTCTCTTGTCCAAATTTATCAAATCAAGCTTATACAGAAGCTAAATTAGAAAGTCAATTAGAGGCTGGAGCAAAAGCATTTATAAATGATAAAACTAAAAACACAATTACTGCTAATAATATTGAAATATCAAAAATATTTGATTGGTTTTCGGGAGATTTTAAAACAAAAGGAACTGTTATCGATTATTTGAATCAATACAGTGCTGTTAAGATTAATAAGAATGCTAAGGTTAAATATAAAGAGTATAACTGGAGTTTAAATGATTAAAGTTTCTATAATAATTCCAATTCTCAATGAAGTCGATGCCATACATCGGCTTTTGTTGCATATAGAAAAAACGATTTCAAAGACCTATTCATATGAAGTTATTGTAGTAGATGGTGGTAGTTCAGATGGTTCTCAAAATCTCGTTCAAGGTATCAAAAATGTCATTTTGGTTCAGACAGAAAAGGGAAGAGCAAAACAAATGAATGCTGGAGCAAAAATTGCTAAAGGTTCTATTTTGTATTTTTTGCATTGTGATAGTTTTCCACCTACAGATTTTGATTTAGAAATAATAAAACAAGTTGATAAAGGTAATTTAGCAGGTTGCTTTCGTATGAAATTTGATTACAATCATCCTGTACTTTTAGTTTCTCAGTGGTTTACAAGATTTAATCATATTTCATGTCGAGGTGGGGATCAATCTTTATTTGTAGCTAAGCATTTATTTGATAAAATTAATGGTTTTAATGAAAGCTATATTATTTATGAAGACAATGAAATTATCAAGCGACTCTATCAAGAAAAACAATTTGTAGTTATTCCAAAATATCTCATTACTTCAGCTAGAAGGTATCGAATTAATGGTGCTTGGAAGTTACAATATCACTTTACAGTAATTCATTTAAAGCAAAAGCTAGGGCATTCTAATGAAAGCATGTTAAATTATTATAAAAAAAAAATTAGTTAAATGGAATACAAAGGTTCATTAAATGAGTATTTTCATATTGCAACCATCAAAAAAGAGGATGCAGTTTGGTTAAATCAATATAAAGGAGATTACTTGCGTATTTTTTGGAATGATCAAAGAGACACAACATTAATTATTGATGGCGTAGAATATCCCTTGTTACTTAATCAAATTTTGTTTTTAACTGACATGCATGATATTGTCATTTCAAAAATGGATGAAATTAACCTAATCCGTTTTAACAGAGAATTTTACAGTTCTGAGTTTTTTGATAAAGAAATTGGTTGCAATGGTGTGCTATTCTTTGCCAATGAAAAGATTCCAGTTATTGATTTGGATGAATTACAATTACCTAAATTCAAATTACTTTGGATGGTATTCCTAAGCGAGTTTGAATCGCGAGACAATTTACACGGTCAAATGTTGTTGATGCTCTTGAAACGTTTTTTAATTCTTTCTACCCGAATCTATAAAAAACAAAACAAATCATTAAGACTTCATGTTAACAAATTAGATACAATTAGAGAATTTAATTTATTGGTTGAAATGCATTATAAAAAAATGCACACCGTTTTTGAATATGCTAATTTAATGAATAAACCAGCAAAGTCGTTGACTAATCTTTTTACTTTGCACTCAGAAAAAACACCACTAAAAGTGATACAAGATAGAATTCATATAGAAGCTAAAAGACAATTGTTATTTACCCAAAAAATTGTGAAAGAAATCGCTTTTGAATTGGGATTTGAAGATGTTACTTCCTTTAGTCGATTTTTCAAAAATAAAGAAGGGCAATCTCCAACAGAATTTAGAGACAAAAACAGAACAATTGACAATTAATCAGGAAAAATTGTATAATTATAATTATTTGATTTTTATAACTTTGTATAAATAAAATGTTATGAAAAAGAAAATTTTACTTTATGTCTTTGGCTTACTTTGTTTTGCTTCAGCAAAGGCACAATGCACTGCTAACGGAACAGGTTTTGGAAACAATACTAGTATTCCAAGTTATAATGTTTCAGGAATGGTTTCAGTAGTACTAAATGAAAACAATACTGTTACAGTAAATTTAGGCAGCAATTTTTCTACTGCGTCTGGTCCTGATGTTCGGATTTTTTTAGTTGATAGAGGAACACTTACAAATGCCCAGCTGAGAATAACCAATAATTTTTTATCGCGCCCTAGAATTGAAATGGGATTAGTTACTGGAAATGGTGTGGCTAGTTTTACACAAACAATTCCCAACGGATTCAATATCTCTAATTTCAATACAATTTATTTTTATTGCCAACAGTTTAATGCTTTTTGGGACTTTGGAAGTTTTATGCCATTTACGGCTTCTAATTGTACCACTCTATCTACTGCATCCTTTTCTGCCCACAATATCAAATTGTATCCCAATCCATCTAAAGGTATTATTTCGATAGACATTGATGAATCTACCGAAATAAAGTTATTTCAAATATATTCATCATTAGGTCAAAAAGTTGTTGAAATAAATGAAACTTTTAAATCTAAAACAAGTTTAGATTTAACGCATTTAGATAGCGGTATTTATTTTCTTTATTTTACCGATTACAATAATAATACTTCTATAAAAAAAATTAGTCTGGATAATTAATGATTTTAATTTGTTTAGTATATTTAATTTAAGCTTTGAATGCGGTGTGTTCTCTCACCGCATTTTTCAATTATAAAACATTTTTATTTTACAACTTGTGCTTAAGCTGAAAAATCAATATAAATTTAAAAAATTCCATCTTGGATTTTATAATAATAATTGGAATAAAAGATACAAATCAGTAATATTTAAAAATATTGTCCTATACCAAATACAATTCCGCTTGAAGAATTTCTTGTTATTCCATATCCATAATCAATTCTAAATGTGGCATTAAAAATGGTTTTATGTATAAATCGCAACCCAATTCCAGAATAAATTCTAAAATTTTCTGAATCTATAAAATCATTGAAATTTCCGCCAGGTTGGCGCCAACTACCGGAATCTATAAAGGCATTACCTTGTAAAACAAACCAATTTTTTTCATAAATCGTTGTTCGGTACTCCGTGTTAAAAACCAGCACTCCGGTTCCGCGATCAATAATATTACCCACACCGCGAATGTTTAAATTATTGTCTAAAGAAAACGGAGCGAACGGACTTTCATCATTGGAAGATAATCCTAATCGCAATCTACTGGCCCAATTCCCTGTTTTTCCTATTCGTTTGAAATAGGAAAAGTCATTCCAAGCGATAATAAATTCATTTTGAAAGGCATTGGAACTAAAAACATATTGACCAAAAAAGTTGCTACGAAATCCGTTGACCAAATAAAAATCATATTTCAAGTTATCAAAAGTATAGTTCGACTTCAACATAATTTTATCAACTTCAAAAAATTGCGGCACATTCTCAGCAGTTGAACCGGAACGGTATTGATACTTTTCTGAAAAAACAGTAGCCCCGAATTTAACAGAATTCCTGAAATTCAATCGATAAACACCTAATATCTCAACTCCTGTATTGCTATATTCATATCGGGCTGGCAATGCATTGATAAAAATGGGTTCAATGCTGGCTAATTTTTGATAACTACTTTCAATCCCAAAATTTGCAGAAAACAAAAAAGGAGCAGAAAAGAATAATCCGAATGAAGAAATACCATTCGATTGATAATAGCCTCCTAAAGTATTATTTCTTCCTAAAAAATTATAATCAAATACTCCGATTCGATAAGCGGCTTCTGCTTCATCTGTTGTCCATAGTTGAAGATTAGGTAAGATGCTCCAATTTTCTATTACCGTATAAGTAACATTAAACGTTTCATCTGCTGACTTTGTAACCGTATAAGTTACGTTGGAAACACCATTCAAGCGAGTTAATGCCGCAACATCATTGTCTAATTTTAAAGAATCCAATTGTTCGTTCACTTTCGTTTCAATAAATTCAGTCATGAAATTAACGTTCATTTTTTTTACACCATTCCAAGATATAAGTCCTACCCTATCTTTTTGAGCAAAGAGTGAACTACACGAAAGAAAAAGAATAAAAAGGCTGTTTTTCATGTTTTTTTCACAAATATCTACAGAAATCTTTAAACGTTTAACGCTTTTAGTAAAATTGTCAACTAATAAGGAAAAATGGTAAATGGATGAGTCAATGAAAAAATAAAAATTTGTTTTATTATAAAATTATATCCTAACACTTAAAAAAAAATGCTATGAAAAAAAAAATTTTTTTTCCCCTTGTCTTGTTGACAGCTCTCACCATTTCGTGTAGTTCTGATGATGATGCAGCTTCAACTGCTTCCTTAACTTTAAACCTTAGTGGTTTGGAAAACCTAGGATCAAATTTTGTTTATGAAGGTTGGATTGTGGTCAATGGAACACCGGTTACCACAGGAACATTTACAGTTAATGATGCTGGTGCACTATCCAAAACACAGTTTGACGTTGACAGAGCTCAACTTAACAACGCTACCGATTTCGTGCTTAGTATTGAACCAACGAATGACCCTGACCCTGCTCCTTCAAACACTAAATACCTTGCCGGTTCATTCAGTGGGTCAACAGCCTCTGTTTCTACCGGAATAATTGGTAATTTTAGTACGTCAACCGGAAAATATCTACTTGGCACGCCAACAAACGGTAACGCAAACCCAAACGCAGGAGTTTGGTTTATGGATGGAAACGGACCAAGTGTAGGGTTAAATTTACCAACATTAGATGCCGGTTGGAAGTATGAGGGCTGGGTAGTGAGCAATGGTACCGTATTAAGTACAGGTGCATTTACAAATCCGAATGGCCCTGATATGTCAGCCATCTATTCAGGTATGATGCCTTCTCCTCCATTTCCGGGTGAAGACTTTTTAGTGAATGCTCCGTCAGGATTGACCTTTCCGGCAAATTTGAGCGGTGCCACTTTAGTGATTTCGGTTGAGCCATTCCCCGATAATTCGCCAATGCCGTTTACACTAAAACCATTATCACATAATGTTGCAAATCCGGCTGTAACGGGTACAACCATAAATATGGAAAGAAGTTTACTATCTTTTCCAACAGGAACGGTTTCAAGGTAATAGTACTGTTCTTTAAAAGAAGTATAATTTTAAATAAGATGGAGGTTTAAACAAAGCCTCCATCTTACTAATTAAAGAGTTGTGCAAGAATCTGACAAAACTATCCTTTTGACTAGTATATTTTTGAAATCCAATCTAACTATATTTAACCTTAACCTATAGCATAAATTAAAATGAAAAAAATATTATTTTTAGTAGTAGTGCTGTTTTATAGTACTAAATCAATTGCTCAAGAAACTTCTTTTTTTTCAAACACAGACATTTTCCTGAAAAAATATGTGCAAGCTAAAAAAGTAAATTATGAGGCTATTAAAAAAGACCCTAAAACACTGGAAGATTTAGTTAAACAAATTGCAACATTCAGTCTATCCAATGACCCAAAAGTCAATAAAGCATTTTTTATTAATGCTTACAACATCGTGATGATTAATGCCATTGTAGAAAAATATCCTATAAAATCGCCAATGGATATAACCGGTGTTTTTGACAAAACAAAATATACCGTTGCAGGTACCAAACTAACGCTAAATGATATTGAAAATAAAATGATTCGGGAAAAATACAAAGATGCTAGAATTCATTTTGTGTTGGTGTGTGGAGCAAATGGTTGTCCACCGATAACAAACTTTGCTTACACTCCTGAAAATTTAGAACACCAATTGGAACAACAAACCAAATTGGCTATCAATAATCCGGATTTTATCAAAGTCAATGTAAAAAGCAAAAAAGTGGAAATATCCCAAATATTCGAATGGTACAAAGAAGATTTCATATCCACTAAAAGTTCGTATATCGATTTTTTAAATAAATACAAATCAGAGCCAATTCCTGCCAATTTTAAAGTAGCTTTTTACACCTACGATTGGAGCTTAAATAAACATTAATGTAGAACAAACATGTTGCGTATGAAATCACTAAAATTATCAATACTAGTTAGTATTTTATTGGTTCAATTCTCATTTTCACAAGAAATTGAAGAAACGGAACAATCCAATATTCAAACCTATACTCCTTCAAAACTGTTAGAAAAAGGAAAATGGGACATCAAATGGTTTAATAATTTATACACACAAACCAAAGAAGACAGAAATGGCGAAACATTTGAAGTACCGAGATCTACTTTTTTTACAACATCTGTTGAAGTCTTCACTGGAGCCAGTAACAACAAGAAATTTAATGTTGGTTTAATTGTGGAGTATCGTTCAAACTCATTCGCGGACAAAAGTGCGGGTAGTGTCTTCTCTTTTCAAAATGAAACAGGTGAAGCAAGAAGTGGGTTAGGTCATATTGCTCCGTCAGTTAAAATAGCTCCTTTCAATTCGCTTCCTAGATTCTCTATTCAAAGTTCATTTTTTATTCCGGTTTTTGACAAAGAGAGTGATGAAAACGGTTTCTTGGCACAAAAAAGTTTTATTTGGCAAAACCGCTTTTTTTATGATTACACTTTCCCGGGCAATAAATTTCAATTATTCTCTGAATTTGGAACCCGTTTATTTTTGGGCAACAAAGACGAAGGTTTTGCAAACAATAGCATTGAATTGGCTCCTGGTGTTTTCCTGAGTTATTTCCCAACATCAAAATTCACAGTTTTGGGTTTTATTCAACATGCTCAATTGGTAGACTTAGGGAATGAGTTTGAACAAAATTATTCTGCTTTAGGAGCCGGTTCAAAATACCAACTCACTAAAACATTAAATGTAGAAGTTTTATATAGTAAATTTGTGAGAGGCAGTGATAGTGGACTGGGTCAATCATTTAATTTAGGGCTACGAGCCATTTTTTAAAGAAATCTAAATTCCTCTTTTAAGTTTAAATAAGATCAAAATGGAGCATGTTGTAATAATAGGCAATGGTATATCGGGAGTTACTCTAGCAAGGCATATTAGAAAGCAATCAGAAAAAAAGATTACAATCATTTCATCAGAATCAGATTACTTTTTTTCAAGAACTGCTTTGATGTATGTTTTCATGGGACACATGAAGTTTGAACATACGCAACCTTATGAAAATTGGTTTTGGAAAAAAAATCGTATTGATCTAAAAAAAGCTTTTGTAAAAAATGTAGATACGGATAGTAAACTTGTCATTTTTTCTTCAGGGGAAGTTTTAAAATATGATAAACTTGTCATCGCAACGGGATCAAAACCCAGTAAATTTGGTTGGCCAGGTCAAGATTTGAAAGGCGTAATGGGTATGTATCACAAACAAGATTTAGAAAACCTAGAGAAATATGCTCCCAACAATCAAATTTGTAAAAGAGCGGTAATCGTAGGCGGTGGATTGATTGGTATTGAATTGGCAGAAATGTTACATTCCAGAAATATTCCTGTCACCTTTTTAGTTCGTGAAGATAGTTTTTGGAATGGTGTTTTGCCACAAGGTGAAAGTGCAATGATTAATCGTCATATCAAAAACAATCACATTGATTTGCGTTTGTCAACCAATTTAAAATCCATAAATGCAGATGAAAACGGTTTTGTAAAATCGGTTACAATTGAGAATACTGGTGAAGAGATTGCTTGTAATGTAGTAGGTTTAACAGCGGGTGTATCACCTAATGTTGATTTCTTAAAATCTTCTAAAATTGAATTGGGACGTGGCGTGAAAGTAAATCGTTTTTTAGAAACCAATATAAAAGATGTTTATGCTATTGGTGACTGTGCCGAACAACATGAAGCCATAGGAAAAAGACGTCCAATTGAAGCTGTTTGGTACACAGGAAGGATGATGGGTGAAACTTTAGCACAAACTATTTGCGGAAATCCTATGCAATATAATCCCGGACATTGGTTTAATTCTGCTAAATTTTTTGCTATTGAATACCAAACGTATGGTTGGGTTTTTAGTGAAAAAATGAAATCCCAATTTGAAGAGCATTTTCATTGGAAACACAAAGATGATACCAAATGTATCACGGTTGCCTATCATAAAGAAACAAAGAAGTTTTTAGGTATCAACACTTTTGGAATTCGTATGCGTCATGAAACGTTTGATAAATGGCTAACAGAGCAACGAGAAATAGATTATGTAATACAGCATTTATCAGAAGCTAATTTTGATCCCGAATTTTATAAACATTATGAAAGAGAAATTTTAGAAGCATATAATCACCAACTTCAAATCGTATAAAATGATTACTAAAGTCAATCATAGTATGTCGTTGGCAAAACCAGATGCTACCGACATTTCAACGAAACAAAAAGTAGCATTAGCTATCGGAATTATAGGTCTATTTATCATGATGTTGGCATTTTTGAATTTTGATTTTCCTAATAGAGCAGTTTCTTTAGGTTTATCATTAGCTGCCATCAGTATCGGAACAGTTATTTATGCAAGAGATGCTTATTTGAATAAGTTAGAAGGTATAAAAAATGATGGCGTTTGGTTTAAGTCCATTTCTTCTCGAGGTCTTTGGGGTTGGATTGTTGGCATTATTCTAACTACATTTTATATTGTACTTTATTTCCTTCCAACGTATTTAGGATTAGGTGAAAATGGCAATCCAAATTCGGGTCTCATCAGTTTGTTTGATCCGTTAAGCCAATTATTGAGTGGAAGGAATGCCAGTCAATGGTTTGTATATGGAACACTTTATACTGTTGCTATTTTTATATTTGGCTACAAGTTTATGTTAAAATACAAACATAATCGTTACCAACAAGTTCGAACACTTTCTGTCATGTTTTTTCAGTTAGGTTTTGCCTTTTTGATTCCAGAATTTATGTATGTAATGAATAGTGATTTGCCTTACTATGATCTAAAATCCATTTGGCCACTCAATTACTATATTTTTGACGAGTGGTCTGTAAATGGATTTTTATCTAACGGCACAATTGGTTTAGGACTTATTTTGTTTGGAATACTTTCTATTTTTGTCATTTCTCCCATTTTAACTTATAAATATGGCAAACGCTGGTATTGTTCATGGGTTTGTGGTTGTGGCGGATTGGCCGAGACTGCTGGTGATTCTTTTCGTCAACTCTCATCAAAGAAATTATCGGCTTGGAAATTAGAACGATGGTTGGTTCATATCGTTTTGGTTTTCTCTGTGGTGATGACTGTGGCCATGGTTTATACCTATTTAGGCTATGATAGCAATAATTTTTGGTTAACCCGTGACGTATTCATCATGGCTGTCATTGCATTTTTAAGTGTTGTTTTTGGTATTGTGCTCTATTTTAAAGGAAAAGAACTTGGTAAAGATGCAAAAATAGGTGCTATTGGATTTTTTGTAGTAATCCTACTCTTGTTGGTACTTCATTTTACAGGAACTACCCAAGAAGTGTTTTTTATTCAAGGAAGTACGCTGCGTTCCGCTTATGGTTTGTACATAGGCTCTATTTTTTCGGGTGTTATTGGAACCGGTTTCTATCCTATTTTAGGTAGTCGTTCTTGGTGTCGCTTTGGTTGTCCGATGGCAGCAATTTTGGGATTTCAACAAAGATTGTTTTCAAAATTTAGAATTACTACCAATGGCGGACAATGTATTTCTTGTGGAAATTGCTCAACGTATTGTGAAATGGGAATTGATGTAAGAGCTTATGCCCAAAAAGGCGAAAATATCGTACGTTCATCCTGTGTAGGATGCGGAATTTGTTCTGCTGTTTGTCCACGTGGCGTTTTAAAATTAGAAAATGCATCCGAAAAAGGAAGAATCAATTCAAATGACATTTTACTGGGAAATGATGTGAATTTACTTGATTTGATTAATCAAAAATAAAGTCAGTTTTGGCAAGGATAGATTCAAAACAATTGAAATGAAACAAATACAACTGCTTATTTTAGTGATTTTACTGACTTCTTTTACCGAAAAAGAATATGTCAAATTGTATTTTGAAAACGGCAAAATGAAGGCAGAAGGCTGGATATTGAATGATGAAAAAACAGATTATTGGTTTTACTATTATGAAAACGGAAACAAAAAAGAAGAAGGTCATTATTTGGATAATAAAAAAACGAAATGGTGGGTATATTATGATAAAAAGGGAACCATTGTAAAAAAATGTGAACACAAAAACAATAAATTGAACGGATTAACGATAGTGTACTCCAAAGGAAAAATTTCAAAAGCAGAAAAATACACCAATGGAAAAAAAGTAAAAACGTGGACCGATTTAAATGAATTTAAAAAAGATAATATAGACTTTTAGTGAATAGAATTAAAGTAATCATACCGGCTTTCAATGAAGAAAATGCAATTGCTAAAGTAATTGCAGAAATTCCTGATTGTGTCGATGAAATCATTGTAATTAGCAACAATTCAACTGATAAAACGGAAGAGGTTGCCAAAAACGCTGGTGCTACAGTACTTTCAGAACATCGAAAAGGATATGGTTACGCCTGTTTAAAAGGCCTGGAATACATCGAACAGCTGGAGATAAAACCCGAAATAGTTGTTTTTTTAGATGGCGATTATTCCGATTATCCAGAAGAATTATCGCATTTAATTGAACCCATAATTAACCATAAGATTGATTTCGTAATTGGAGCCAGAGTAAAACAGTTATGTGAAAAAGGAGCTATGACACCTCAACAAATTTTTGGTAATTGGCTGGCTTGTTTTTTAATGAAACTATTTTTCAATGCTAAATTTACAGATTTAGGTCCATTTAGAGCCATAAAATACCATAAATTGAGGCAACTAAAAATGGAGGACAAAACCTATGGTTGGACTGTGGAAATGCAATTAAAAGTAATGAAACAAAAAATGAGTTATGTAGAAGTTCCTGTTCGTTATAAAAACAGAATTGGAACTTCAAAAGTATCGGGTACAGTCAAAGGAACCATCATGGCAGGAATAAAAATAATAGGTTGGATTTTCAAATACGCATTCAAATAAGATGATCAGCACACTTTCTTATATAATTTTAATTATTTACAGCATTGCCATTTTATTAATGTTCTTGTATGGTTTGGCACAGCTTAACTTGCTTTTTAATTACTTGAAAAGTAAAAAAACAAGGAAAAAACATGAGCAATTCGATTTTACAAATCCAAACGAAATACCGCATATCACCATTCAACTGCCTATTTATAATGAAAAATATGTGGTGGAAAGGTTGCTAATTCAAGTTTCAAAATTACAATATCCATCTGATAAACTGGAAATACAAGTTTTAGATGATAGTACTGATGACAGTGTTATACAAACATCAAAGTTGGTTCATCAAATTGCACAAACCGGCATTGCTATCAAACATATCACCCGCACCAATAGGATTGGTTTTAAAGCCGGTGCATTGAAAGAAGGCTTAGCAATAGCCAAAGGTGAATTCATCGCCATTTTTGATGCCGACTTTTTACCGGAAAAAGATTGGCTCCTGAAAACGGTTCCTTATTTTAAAAACGATAAAATTGGCGTAGTTCAAACGAGATGGGGTCATCTTAACAAAAAATATTCAATCCTAACAAAAATTCAAGCTTTTGCGTTGGATGCACATTTTACGTTGGAACAAGTGGGCAGAAATTCTAAATTGCATTTAATAAACTTTAATGGAACAGCCGGCATATGGAGAAAAAAATGCATACTTGATGCCGGTAATTGGGAAAGCGATACCTTAACCGAAGATTTGGATCTAAGCTACCGGGCACAATTAAAGAAATGGGAATTCATTTTTCTGGAAGATGTGGTCACACCGGCTGAATTGCCCGCCATTTTAAGTGCTGCTCGCTCCCAACAATTTCGATGGAATAAAGGCGGAGCGGAGAACTTTGTAAAAATGAAACACCGAGTGATGAACTCTACTTCCCTTCCATTAAAAACAAAACTACACGGATTATTGCACTTGCTCAACAGCTCCATGTTTTTGTGCATATTCACCATGGCCGTATTGAGTATTCCGGTTTTGTTTATTAAAAATCAGTACAGTCATATCAGTTTATATTTTGACATCATGGTCTTTTTCATTGTCACTTCAATCATATTCTTTATCTGTTACTGGAATACCTATAAAGTTATTGAAGGCAAAGGTTTTGTAAATTTTTCGAAATACACAGGCCTCTTTTTTACGTTTTACAGTATTGCGATGGGATTTTCTTTTCAAAACTCAATTGCTGTTTTGGAAGGACTATTTGGCAAGAAAAGTGAATTCATCAGAACGCCAAAACTTAACATAGAAGCATTAAAAGAAAAGTGGAAAGAAAACAGTTATATTTCAAAAAAAATATCAAAATATACCATTTTTGAAGGCTTACTAATGCTTTACTTTTTATTTGGTTTAATTGCCGGATATCATTTCAATGATTTTGCATTATACCCGTTTCACTTAATGCTCATTTTCGGATTTAGTTTTGTGTTTTTTAATTCGTTTAAAAATACCTAAGCTTGAATTATTCATCCAAATATTTCTATTTTTTTGCAATTATTGCAACAGTACTTGCATACTTAGACGTAGCATATACCTATCCAAGAGATAATTTTATTGCCTTATTTGGATGCTATACAGTAGCCTTTTTTAGTTTCATTGCACTCTATAAAAATGAATCGATTACCGAAAAACGGCTTTTTTATTTAGGTATTCTTTTTAGAATGCTTTTTCTATTTGGGATACCCTTTTGGTCACAAGATTTTTATCGTTTTATATGGGATGGTAATTTAGTGTGTCAAGGATTTAATCCGTATTTGAATACACCTGATCAAATCATCAACAGTACTTCTATACCTAATGCTCAAGAATTGTACAACAAAATGGGAGTATTGAGCGCTGCACATTATTCCAATTATCCGCCAATTAATCAGCTTCTTTTTGGAATTTCAAGTTATTTAAGTCCTAATTCAATTTTTTGTAATGCTTTAATTCTAAAACTAATTATTTTAGTATCCGACATTGGAATATACCATTTTGGTAGAAAAATTTTGCTTCATCTTCATCAAAATCCGAAGAAAATATTTCTTTACTTTTTGAATCCATTAGTGATTATCGAGCTTACAGCAAACCTTCATTTTGAAGGCGTAATGCTTTTCCTTTTTACGTTAGGAATGTATTATTTCTTCAAAGAAAAAATTGTAGTTGCCGCACTATTCATTGCTCTTTCCATAGCCACAAAATTACTTACCTTATTACTGCTCCCTTTTTTGTTTCACCAACTTGGTCTTAAAAAAAGTAGCTACTTTTACAGTGTTGTATTGAGTATTGTATTATTAACTTTTCTGCCTCTTTATTCCGCTGAATTAGTTTCAAATTATTCCAAAACTATTGGGCTTTGGTTTACCAATTTTGAGTTTAATGCCAGTTTATACTATATTGTTCGTGAAATTGGCTTTTATGTGAAAGGCTATAATATCATTCAAACTGTGGGAAAGTATACACCCTTTGTTACCTTATTAGTCTTTTTATACTTTGCTGTATTTAAAAAAAATAAACCTGCGATACACCTTTTTTCAAACGCACTTTTTGCTCTCTCCATTTACTTTTTCATATCAACCACCGTGCATCCTTGGTACATCATTAACGTTGTGTTTTTGTCACTCTTTACGCGATTTAAATTTCCTATTAGTTGGTCGTACTTGGTTATTTTAAGTTATTTTGCCTATTCAAATACACCATTTAAAGAAAATTATATTTTACTTTTGATTGAATATGGGCTTGTTTTTACTATTCTTTTTTACGAATTAATCCCACCTAGAAAAATTATCAGCAATGGATGATCACCTGAAAATAGTGGAAAAATGGGTTCATTTATATGGTGATATACTCTATAATTGGGCTTTCCATAAAACAAATTCCAAAGAAATTGCGGAAGATTTGGTTCAAGAAACATTTATCATAGCTTTAAAAAAAATCAATCAATTTGAGAATAGAAGTTCGCCCAAAACCTGGCTAATTGCTATTTTAAATAATAAAATTATTGACCATCATCGAGCCAATTATTCCACAAAATTCACTTCCATTGAAAAAAACGGAATCACTTTAACCAATACAATGTTTGACAATGAAAATTTTTGGTTGAATGAACTGGATGAAAAAATTTGGAATGAAAATGATAAGAGTAGCGTTGAGCGAGTAGAAAGTAAATTAAAAGAATGTATATCCAATTTACCTGAAAAATGGAATTTAGCTATCAGTTATAAATATTTTTCCAATCAAAAAACAGAAGTTATTTGTCAGGAATTAGGAATCACTACGTCTAATTATTGGCAGATTATTCACAGAGCCAAGTTACTATTAAAAAAATGCGTAGAGTCAAAATGATAAATCTTAGAAAAATTTTACCTTATTTGTTATATTCTTGCAAAAGAGTATCTGCCATTATCAGTATTAATCCATCGGAACGCACTAAAAAAGAACAGTTTATATTGGAATATCATAAATTGATTTGCAAAGCGTGCCATAACTATCAGTACCAAAACGACATTATTGAAAATTCACTTTCAACTTCAAATGAAGAAACAACTGTTTTATCTGAAGAGAAAAAAGCAGCAATTATTTCTACTTTAAAAAGCAATTTCAAATAGTAGTGAAAAAGATGTAAACTACTGAAAACTTAAAAACAGTCTCACTCAACCGCTCACAAAATGAAATCATTGGATACCTATTTCCCAAAAATGAATCCAATATTTCTTGGCTTTTTCATCAGTCTTTTAGGTTCCTTACCCTTGGGTTATATTAATGTGGTTGGACTACAAATCTTACTTCAACAGGGAATCATTAGTCATGTATTATTTGTGTTCGGTATTGTTGTTATTCAATTTTTTATGTTAAAATCAGTGAGCATCGGTGCCAAATGGTTGGTGAAACAAAAAAACTTAATGTTGTTTATTGACGTTTTTACCGTTTTGTTTTTTGCTTTACTGAGCTATTATTTCTTTACAAATTACAATGTAACGTCATCTTCACTTTCGCAATTTCCGTTATCCAGTTATCCTTTTTTGCTGGGTTTGTTTCTTAATGTCTTGAATTTTATTCAATGGCCGTATTGGGCAGGCATCTTTATCTATTTATTCAGAACAAAAAAATTAAATCCGAACAAGCACAACAACTCTATTTTTATAGTCGGTGTTTTAGTAGGTACTTTTACAGGAATGTTAGTATTTGCTCACACTTCACACTTTTTTATTCAACAAAGTGATTTCAAAATTAATGCTTATTTCAATAGTATTTTTGCAGTGTTGTTCTTAGGTTTAACACTAATGCAATGTTTTAAATTAGTGGTTAATTACAAAAAAAGAATCAACGCAAAAAGAGATTCTCTGTTATAGAAAATCTCTTTTTAATACGCTGTTTTTTTGTAAACAAACTGTAATTACTTCTTCACACTAATAGCATAATGCGGCGTAGGATTTAAAGGACACGAGTAAACATATTCCCCCTCTTTTAACTCAACAACTCCTGTAAGTTGAGTATCACCTTTTTTAATTAATGCAGTAGTAAAAGAGTTTTCTAAAGCCGTTTTCATTACATCCATATTTTTGTCTGAAGCCTTTTGAATTACAAAACCTACTTCTTTGTTGACATCTATGTTGGTTACTTTAAACTGATATTTACCCGGTTTTAATTGTAAGCCTTTAACATTGAATTCACCCGTTGTTTGAGATAAATCAATCACGGTTACTTTCTGCTCTTTTGATTGAGCAAAAGAAATGTTGGAAGAAAATAGTGTAGCAACGGCTACTAATACGAAAGTTAAAAATTGTTTTTTCATTTTGATTTAATTTTAAATGTTATTAATTTATGAATAGTTAAAGATTAAGAAAGCTCCGGTGCAAGTGGAAAGTCAATTTCAAAACCGGCAAGATTGTGGATATAGTTACTAATTACTTTATCTCCAATAACAATAACAACATCAATCAAATTTGCTTCGCTATAACCAGCTGCAAAGAAATTATCTTTTACCTCTTGATTTACTTTGGCTTTATTTTCTACCACTGCTTTTACAAATTTTACTAAGGCATCTAATTTTGAATCAAATGAGGCACTTCCTTTTCTAAGTTCAATTACTTGCTCATCTGTAAAGCCATTCATTTTACCAATTAGAGTGTGTGCCGACTGACAATACAAGCATCCATTGATTTGACTTGTAATCAAATTGATAACTTCTCTTTCTTTAGCTTTTAAAGTGCTCTTTCTGTTTTGAAAAGTTAAATAGTCGCCTAATGCTGTTTCGTTTTTAGCATAATAAGCATACAGATTTGGTACAAAACCTAAAGCATTTTTAAGATTGTCAAAAATGGATTGATTGTTTTCCGATACATCTCCTCGGGTGGGAACTGAAAATTTTGTCATTGTTTATAATTTTATGATTATTAATTTAACAATGCAAAGATGTGGCAATAAAAAAGGGTAATGTTAGGTAACTTTGCCCGATAAGTAGGTAATTTTTCCCTTTTGCTATTTTTCTCTGAAATCAGATGGAGAAACGCCTTCGTAGTTTTTAAAAAAGCGACTAAAAGTTTGAATTTCTTCAAAACCTATTTCAAACGCAATTTCTTTAATACTTTTGTCTGTATACTTTAAAAGTCTTCTTGCCTCTAGCATTTTTCTCTCTTGAATATATTGTAATGGTGATTTTTTAGAAAGCTTTGAAAAAAGATTAGAAAGTGTTTTAGGTGATTTATTAAGTAAGTCAGCGTATTCTGCTACGGTATGCTTTGTTTTAAAGTGGTTTTCAACTAAAAAATTATATTCCCTAACAATATCAATCTGATTGTTATCAATTTTGTTATATGGTTCTTGGTTTTTGTAAATTCTTGTACTTAAGATGACAAACCTTTTTAGCATTGACTGTAACATTTCGAGTTGTAAATTATCTGTAGATTCCATCTCAATTTCAATCATTCTCCACATAATATGAAACTTTTCAACTTCTATATCTGGGATTGTAATAATAGGCAGTTGTGAAGCTCCGAAGAATAAAATCCCTTTACAGCCTACCTCACTATCATGATCAATAATACAGTAAAACGACCTATTGAAACGTAGCATTTTAGCGTTACAAACTTTTGAAATATCAATTTTATGTAATTCTGTTAGGCAGACTAGCTGGTTTTTTTTAAATGAATAATCAATACCATCTATCGTAATCATATTGTTATTCATTTCGAACCAAAGAAAAGTCAAGGCATTGTCGGATGACTCCTTTTGCAAATAGCAAGCGTTGCTGTTAATTTCTTTTACAATTAAATGTTCATTATTTTGTCCTTTAAAAAACATAATTTGAATGGAATTTAATAATGATTGTAATTTTTAGTTGCTAATATTCAAAAATGAATAAATTATAAAGGTTAGTAAGCATGCTTTCCAGCATTCCAACCTTTGGACTCTAAATAAATCAAACCGCTTTCGTTTGCTCCTTCCTCTATTGGTGTACCCATGCTATCGTTCCAGCGGTTCAAAAATCCGAATAAAGCGACAACTCCTAAAATTTCAACAATTTCATCATCTGTCCAATGTAAACGCATTTTAGTAGCAATTTCATCATCTACTTGATTTGGAATTGCTGAGCTTTTTAAAGCGAATTCCAAAGCAACTCTCTCAGCTTCTGAAAAAGCAGGGTGAGTTTGAAACTCCCAAATATTTTCTAACTTTTCTTGAGCGGCATCATATCGCTCTGCAGCTCTTATTGTGTGAGCTTGACAATAACGGCAACCTGCTTGATGACTAGAAATGAATCCAATAAACCTTTTTAAATCACTGGTAACATTACCTTTATTATCCATAACCGCTTTGTTCAAATTAATAAAAGCATATGCAATTTCAGGTCTACGAAACATTGTTTTTATACTATTAGGGCAAAATCCTAATGTTTCATTATAAAAGGTAATTAATTTTTGAAGCTCTGCATCATTAGGATTTTCAAGAGGACTTACAAGTGGATTAAGCATTTTATTTGTTTTTTGAATGTTATCATTCACAAACTAAAGCAAACTATTTGTCAGAATAAAATTAAAAGGAATAATTGATAAAGATTTGTGTAGAATTGTGTACCCTTTCAAATCTCAAAAAGTAGTCCAAGTCGTAGACAAGTTGTCGATTGACAGCATCGAATTCAATATCGCTCTTTTTATACTTTAACATTCGCCATGTTCAAGTTATAAGTGCAACAGGCCAAGTAGATTTTAGTTT
>NZ_NOXV01000269.1 GCF_002251835.1 Flavobacterium cyanobacteriorum | reverse complement strand
CGCACTAAAGAAATTTAATAAAATAAAAGTTTAAACCACTTCTATAAATTTTATTGGTTTAAACTTTATCTCTTTTGCTTATGTAAATTTAGGCAATATTTATTAATAATCTCGGAATAAATCGTTAAAGTCTTCTTAATCATGCTTATAATTACTTTCGGGAACACATCCAGGAATACCTCTATAATATTGTTCTAAAACTTTAAAGTCCTGCTCCCTGTCGCCTGTAATAACATAAGGTGGGGCAATTTTTACCTGTTTATGTTGATAATCAAAAGCTACTGCCACTACAGGTACTTCTGCTTTTAATGCGATATAATAAAAGCCTGTCCTCCAGCGATCCACTTTTTTACGTGTGCCTTCCGGGGCAATAGCCAGCCTGAAAACGTCCCGCTTGCTGAAAATAGCTGCGATGGTATCAACTTTATTTTCATTCTTCTTCCTGTCCAGTGGGGTACCTCCCATCCAGCGGAACCACCAGCCAACCGGGAACACGAAAAGTTCTTTTTTAGCTACATAATGCATTTGCAGCCCTATAGCGCCTCTCGCCATCACACCAATGAAAAAATCAATCCAGCTTGTGTGCGGCGCTACTATGATTACACATTTTTTCAGGCCGGGGTTCATGGTGCCGTTAATTTGCCAGCCTAAAATCCTGAAAAACAGTAAGCGGTATATTTTTTTCATATTTAAAAAATCAGGATAAAAATACTATATATTTACAAAAATGAAAACACTCTAAATGTTCAGGCGGTTAATCAGCTTTTTTATTCCTGTAACGATTTATAAAAAAAATTCTCCTGTAAGTAAATCGCTTGAAGTCACCTGGAACAACGGCAGGCTTGTGCTTGATTCTGCCCATACAAATTATTCTTATGGCAGCCTGCAGCGGATTTTGAGGAAAGGGCTACACTACATAGGGTTTGAAAGAATCCGGAATTTCCGAAATGTACTGGTGCTGGGTGTGGGCGGCGGAAGCGTTATACGCACACTTGCAGAAGAAATAAAATTCATGGGCCACATTACCGGTGTTGAAATTGATGCTGAAGCCATAGCGATCGCTAATACTTATTTTCAGCTTAATAGTATTAAAAACGTGAATATTGTTATAGATGACGCTTTTGAATTTATACTTAAAACAAAACAAAAGTATGACCTTATAATTATTGATGTTTTTCAGGATACAAAAATGCCGAACTTCCTTTTTGAAGATTTCTTTATAAACAGGATTAATTTCCTGCTTAATGTAAATGGCTTCATCTTATTCAATACCATGACTTTAATAAAGGAAGAAAAAGAACGGAACTTAAAATACCGGTCAAAGTTTGGACAAAATTATTCGGTACGGATGTACCCCAAAGTAGAAGACCATAATGAGTTATTTACCATAAAAAAACTCAGGTAGGGTAAGCTATTTCTCAATTAACCCCCTCGCTTTCTCAAGGTCCTCAGGGGTATCAATACCAATACCCATATGGCTGGTGTGTACCATGCGTATTTTTTTGCCGTACTCCAGGTAACGCAATTGCTCCAGTTTTTCCGATGCTTCCAGTGAGCGCATGGGCAGCCGGTAAAAATCAAGTAATGCATGTTTACGGAAAGCATAAATACCTACATGCTTAAAATACCTCACCCCGGCTTCTTTATCGCGCGGGTACGGAATTACTGAGCGTGAAAAGTAGAGCGCAAAACCTTTCTGGTCTACAATTACTTTTACGTTATTCGGGTTCTCAATATCTTCCCATTCCCTTATTTCATACATTAGCGATGCCAGGTCAATTTCGTGGGCGGCATCGCTTTTAAAAACCTCAAGGACGTCTGCTAAGGGCTCTTTATTTATAAAAGGCTCATCCCCCTGCACATTTACCACTATGTCCACATCAAGGTGCTCTACAGCTTCGGCAATACGGTCAGAGCCGCTTTCGTGTTCCTTACTGCTCATGATGGCCTTGCCGCCATTAACTTCAACCTCTTTAAAGATGATGTCTGAATCTGTTACCACAAAAACGTCATCAAACAAGCCTGTCCCTACTGCCGCCTGATAAGTTCGTGTGATTACTGTCTTCCCTCCCAGGTCCTGCATTAGCTTGGCAGGGAAACGTGTAGAGGCATATCGTGCCGGTATTACTGCTATTATTTTCATATTGTATGTATAGTATTACACAGCCCTAACCCCTCTCAAGAGGGGAATTCTACTCAGACGTAAGAGTGGGATATCTTAAAATTCTCTGTGTATCTTGTGCTTTTTTGTGTATTTTCGTGAAACGTTACTCCTCAAAATTTTCATCCTTAAACCCTATCAGATACAATTTATCCTTTGCCCGTGTCACCGCCGTGTACAGCCAGCGTATGTAATCTTTATCAATACCTTCCGGCAAATAGGGCTGCTCTATAAACACCGTATTCCACTGACCGCCCTGGCTTTTATGGCAGGTTATGGCGTAGGAGAACTTTACCTGCAGCGCATTGAAGTACGGGTTGTTCTTCACTTTTGCAAAACGCCTGTACTGTGTGGGTTCATCCATATAATCCTGCATGACTTCCTGGTATAGCTGGTTGCCCTGCTCATACGTTAATGATGGCGCTTCGCTGTATATCGTATCCAATATAAGTATGGTTTCGAACGGCGCCATACCAGGATAATCTACCATACGCACCTTAACTTTTGCAAAGTTAAACCCATATAGTTCCTGTATCCTGAAAATCTCCAGTATCTCAATAATGTCGCCGTTGGCTATAAATCCGGCTTCGCTTTTTTCTTCCAGCCAAAAATAGTTATTTTTTACCACCATCATAAAATCCCCGGCAGAAAGTTCGCTTTCCCTACCCAGTATCCTGTTGCGTATCTGCTGGTTGTACTGGTTGGCGCGCTTGTTGGAACGTACTATAAATGCCGTATCTTCAATACTGTAATTGCTGTAGGCATGATGTATGGCATCCTGTATGTCATACCCGTCCTGCAGGCGCACAATATCTTTAAAGCCTTTTACTTTAAATTGGAAAGTATCAAAAAAGGCCGATTTCAGTATTTCACGCAGTTCTGTAGCATTATACAAAATACCGGAGCCCAGTTCCTGCCGCATTACTTCGTCCAGCTCTATGTGCTGTACTTCCATATAATATTCCTGCGCCAGTTGCTGGATGTTCAGCGCCGGGCTCACCTCCATATTTACGGGGGGAAGCTGCGCCGTGTCACCTATAAAAATCATTTTGCAGTTATCGCCATTGTACACGTAGCTCATCAGGTCATCCAGCACTGATCCGTTCTCATACATTTTAGATTCCACTGGCGCATCGCTAATCATGGAGGCTTCATCTACAATAAAAATAGTGTTTTTAAACTTATTTTGCTGTAATGTGAAGGACATGCCCCCACCACTGCCCTTTTTAGGGAAATAGATACGCTTGTGTATGGTAAAAGCAGGCTTTTGCGAATAGTGGGCAATCACCTTCGCCGCCCGGCCTGTTGGCGCCAGCAGCACATATTTTTTCTTCGCGTGGTACAGCTGGTTTACCAGGGTAGAAATAATAGTGGTTTTACCCGTACCGGCGTAACCCTTTAAAACAAAAAGCTGGTGTTTGTTGCCGGTAGTAATGAACTCCGCTATCTTCTGCATAAAGATATCCTGCTTGCCTGTAGGTTGAAAAGGGAATTCCTGCCGCAGGATCTTGTAGAATTGGCTCTGGTTCATGAACAGGTCTGGTTTGGCTGGTTCCAAAGATACATAATGATAAACCAAAAAAGAATGTAAATTTGTAACACTAACCGCCACTACTACATGAACGATACCATTACTGATAAAAATTACCGCAAACTCTGCCTGCAGGTTTCCCTCAGTGGGGCTTCTTTCTGTGTTTTTGACACCCTGAACTGGGATTTGCTACGCACACACACACAGCAATTCATAATAAATAAGGATATTGAAGACCAGCTATGGAAACTATTTGTAAACTATCCCGAACTTGAAGAGCGGTATGATGAGGTCCTGGTGCTGCATGACAATAACTTCAACACATTTGTACCGCACGCCCTGTTTGATGACAGCTTCCTGGGCAGCTACCTCCAATACAATACTAAAGTTTTTGAAACTGATTTTTTTGCCTATGATAGTATAGGCAGTTATGAAATACATAATGTATATGTACCTCAAGCCAACATAAATAACTTCCTGCTTGACCGTTTTGGCAGTTTTGAATACAAGAACACCAACAGTATACTGGTCAATAAACTGCTCGATGCTTCTAAAAATATCGATACCCGGCAGGTATATGTGCATGTACAGGAAAGCCATTTTGAAATTGTGGCAGCACGCAACCAAAAGCTCCTGCTGTTTAATTCGTTTGAATACGGCACGCCTGAAGACTTCCTGTATTATTTACTTTTTACGCTTGAACAACTGCAACTAAACCCAGAAAATGTTCGGGTTTGGCTACTGGGTAAAATTGGTGAAGACGACGTTTTATTTAATATCGCGTATAAATATATAAGGCATGTAGCCCTCTTTGATACAACGTCCTTGCAACATAGATATAATATTGGGCAACAGGCGGCTTCACAACATTTTATACTATACAGCGCATGAGGATAATATCAGGTAAATATAAGGGACGCAGGATAAACCCTCCCAAAAACCTGCCTGTGAGGCCAACAACCGACATGAGCAAAGAATCGCTGTTCAACATACTGAACAATCGTTTTGACCTTGAGGGGCTTAGGGTACTGGACCTGTACGCCGGGACGGGCAACATTAGCTATGAGTTTGGCTCGCGTGGCGCTGCCGTAATAACTGCTGTAGATGAAGATTTTGGCTGTATCAGGTTTATAAAACAGACGGCAAAAGCGTTTAACTTTAATATACAGGCCATAAAAGCCCCTGTAAAAAAGTTTATTGAGAGCAGCAAAGGGCCCTATGATATTATTTTTGCCGACCCGCCCTACCACATGGAGCCTAAACTGTTTGAAGAGCTGGTAACACTTATCTTTGAGTACGGGCTGCTGAATGAAAGCGGCATAATGATTATTGAGAGTTCACGCCATACGCCGCTGGACCACATGAAGAACTTTTCTTTTAAAAAGAGATACGGAGGAAGTATATTTTCTTTTTTTGAGTTGAATACTACTGATCCTGATAGAGATTAACAATTAATAATACGTAAATATCATAATAAAAGGCAGCCGCTCTAACACTAACTACGCTGAGGGTTCTATTGGAAGATCAAATCCGGCCTGCAATGAAATGATTGGTGGTATGGAACTACTACTTTTAAATTTAAACAAACACTAAAGAGATATAATTTTTTTAAAATTATCTGCCTTATTGACCGCACACTACAGCCAGCCTTACTGCCATAAAGAATATAAGCCATGTGAGCCATCGGAAATCGTAAAACCTGATTAATACATGCCGCCTCGCTTCGCATACCAGTTGCTCATAACCGTTACAAAACTGATAATGGTAATGGTACTGAGGGGCATTATAATAGCAGCAGTAAGCGGCATAAGCTGCCCGATTACCGCAAAAGACAGCCCCACAACATTATACAGCAACGAAAGCGCAAAACTCATCTTAATAGTACGGATGGTGTTTTTTGACAGTCGCATAAAATAAGCTATACGCCTAAATTGTGAAGCGTCAAGGATGCCATCGCATGCGGGTGAAAATACGTTTACATCCTCTGATACCGAAATACCAGTATTGCTCTGGGCGAGTGCGCCGGCATCATTTAAGCCATCGCCTACCATCATCACGTTACACCCTCTATGCTGCAACTCTTTTATATAGGCCAGCTTTTCTTCAGGTTTTTTATTAAATATCAGGGCAACTCCTTTTGGCAGGAGTTGTTCCAGTACGCTGCGTTCCCCTTCATTGTCGCCCGAGAGTATCTTCAGCTTGTAGTTTTTGCCCAAAGCGCCAAACAATTCTTTGAGGCCGTTGCGGTACTGGTTTTCAAATATGTATTTCCCGAGGTAATGCTTGTTGATGGAAACATGCACACAGGTTTGCAGTGCGCCCTGCTGTGCGTCTTCAACAAATAAAGCGGAGCCTATTTTAAGAAAGGCGCCGTCAACCCTACCCTGTATGCCTTTGCCTGTAATTTCTTCAAAATCTGTCACCGGGAGTACCGGTACTGTGGGCAGGTGGTCGTAAATCATACGGCTCAGCGGGTGGTTTGACCCTCTAAGCAAATTTTTTATCAGGATAAATTGTTTTTCATCCGGTGCAGTGCCTTCAAAAACTATGGCTGACTTCCTGTTGGTGGTAATTGTACCTGTTTTATCAAAAACTATGGTATCAATTTTAGCGAGGCGCTCAATAACTGTGGCATTTTTAAGATAAAACTTACGGTTACCCATTATACGCAGCACATTACCAAGCGTAAATGGGGCGCTAAGGGCCAACGCACAGGGGCAGGCTACAATAAGCACGGCTGTAAAAACATTAAAAGCCGTTGTTACATCAATAAAAATCCATATGGAAAAAGATGCTAACGCAATAAGGATAAGCACTGGTGTAAAATAATGGCTTATAGTGTCGGTAAGCGTTTTATAATGTTGCGTATCATTTTTAGTGAAAACATCATTGCTCCATAATTGCGTAAGGTAACTTTGGGAGACAGAAGAAAGTACCTCCATCTCTATCACCTTCCCTGCCTGTTTGCCGCCGGCATATATTTTATCGCCCGAATATTTGGTCACAGGGACAGCCTCCCCGGTAACAAAACTATAATCAATTTCGGTGCTGTCGCTCATTAGTATGCCATCAACCGGTATCAGTTCCTGGTTGCGTATAAGCAGCCTGTCCCCTGCCGCCACATCGTATACAGGCACGGAAACTTCAGCGCCACCTGCCATAATTTTAGTAACAGCTACAGGAAAATAGGACCTGAAGTCTCGTTCAAAAGAAAGGAAATTATATGTTTTCTGCTGGAAAAGCCTGCCAAGCAGCATAAAAAAAACGAGGCCGGTAAGGCTGTCAAAAAAACCCTGGCCCAGGCCAAAGATTATATCCACGGTGCTGCGTATAAACATCACTACAATACCCAGGGCAATGGGTATATCAATAGTAAGCACACCGGCCCTGATACTTTTAAATGCAGTGATATAATAACCGCTTGCCGAATAAAGAAAAGACGGGAGTGAAAGTGCAAAAATGAGCCAGCGGAAAAAGCCACGGTAATGGTCAAGCCAGTATTCTTCTACTTCAAAGTATTCGGGGAAAGAAAGCAGCATGACGTTACCAAAGCAGAAGAAGGCTACTCCAAGTTTGTATATAAGTTCGCGACTTACTTTTTTCCGCCGGTTCTCATAATTTTCAAGGCTTATGTAAGGCTCATACCCAATAGCGCTCAGAAGGTGTACTATCTGCTTAAGGGTTACCAGCCCGGGGTTGAAGATAATGCGGGCTTTCTTTTCAGGAAAATTTACCTGCGAGCTGCTTACACCCCCGCATAGCCTGCTAAGATTTTCCAGTATCCATATACATGAACTGCAATGGATGTGCGGTATGTATAATGTGACAATATGTGTATTATCTTCTTTAAAATCAAGGAGCCTGTCTGCTATTGCCGAATTGTCCAGGAAATCATACTTGCTCCTGACATCGCCGGGCATGGCGCCGGGCGCTTTTTCAAAATTATAATATTCAGCCAGCCCATTTAGGCTGAATATTTCATAAACTGTTTTGCATCCGTTACAGCAAAAAGCCTTTTCATCGTACAATATTTCATCTTTTGCCACGACATCAATGCCGCAATGATAGCAAGCGTGCATGTCCATAATCTGCTCCTTTTATACCTGCTACAAAGTTGGGGTATGACCCGCTCTGAAAATATGATATTAATCATACTCTTATGAAATCTTCATCACATAAAATACATTTGCCTCAACTAAACCATAGTACCATGAACAAATGCGAACAGTGTATTGTGCGGCAGCTTAGCTCATTAAAAGCCCTTACTAAAGATGAAATTATACGCTTAGCGGAATGCAAAACGTCATACACCGTAAAAAAAGGTGAGCCATTATTTACAGAAGGAGAAAATGTCAACGGTGTATTTTGTATCAGGGAAGGGATATGTAAAATGACCAAATTAAGCGCCAACGGCAACGAACAGATAGTAAAGCTTACAGCCAAAGGTGAGTTGCTCGGCCAGCGTTCCATGATCAGCGAGGAACCTGTAAACCTTAGCGCTGTTGCCCTTGATGATATGGAAGTCTGCTTTATACCAAAGACTGAAGTCATGGGCTTTTTTAACCGGAACAACCAGTTTTCGCTACAGGTGATGAAAACCATCTGCGGTGGCCTCAAAGAAGCCGATGACCAGGTAGTAGCCATGGCCCAGAAACCTGTAAGGCAGCGGCTGGCCGAAACACTGCTGTATTTGCATGACACTTTTGGTGTACATGATGATAACAGCCTGAGGGTAAAATTGACCAGGGAAGAACTGGCAGGCATAGTTGGTACCGCAACCGAAAGCTGTATAAGGCTGTTGTCTGAGATGAACAAACTGGGTATTATACGCCTGGATGGCAAAAAAATTATCATCAACAACCCGACGGCGTTATCAAAGGTGTAATGATTATTATCTTTTCCTCAACTAAATGATACAGCTTGGGAGTAGCATTATTTTTAACACAGNGCTGATATTCTTTTTTAAAGGCATTACCTGATAAATAATCCTTTAATATACTGAATGTCAGCTTTTTATACAAATTTTTAAGAACTTATTTTATTGATTTTTAATCAATTATATTTTTTGTCGTGTACTAAAAAAAATACTATTAAAAAAGAAATACACCACAACCCTACTAAGGGAGGGGCTTCAGAAAAAGAAAAGTTTAGCAGCTGCTATAATACATCTCATAAACTCTATCTCGAAAAATTTGGCAGTGAGCCACCGGCAGCTATCTGGCAGGACGTACACACACGATTTACAGAAATAAATTTCCAACGTGTAAACCTGCACCGCTACTGGCTTATCAAAAAGCCAGGCCTCCATTTTAAATCAATTATGCTGCAAATTATTGCACTGCTCCTGGGGTGCTTGTTTTTACAGGCGGATGGTGAGGGTGTTGTTATATTCTTTTTTATTGCAGGGCTTATAATAGCATTCATCTACAATAACAAAAATAATCCCAAAAAAGTCATTAGGAATTTAAGTTGAATTTATTTCGAA
>NZ_NOXV01000006.1 GCF_002251835.1 Flavobacterium cyanobacteriorum | reverse complement strand
GAAAAGGCTTGAATTAAACCGTGATACCTCAAATTTTTGTCAACAAAAAGTGTATTGAGTGTTGGAGCATCAAAGCCAGTTAAGAACATTCCGACCACAATGATTAAGTCAATCTCTTTGTTCTTTACACGTTTGGCAAGGTCACGGTAATAATTCTGAAATTCATTACTGTCAACGCCATAACTGGTTCTGAACATGGCGTTATAGTCATTGATAGCTTTGGATAAAAACTCTTTGGCTGTAACATCCATTGCTGAAGGTTCAAAAGTCTCGTCAACTATTTCACCTATGGCACTCTGTTCTTCGTTTGCTGCAAAAGAGAAGATTGTAGCAATCTTTAAAGGCTTGTCGCTGTCTTTTTGCAGGTTGTTTAATTCTTCATAATAGCATTTAGCTGCATCAACACTACTTACGGCAAACATGGCATTAAAGCCTTTGTTGCTTCCTTGGTTTCTATGGGTTTTTATCCTGAAATTCTGTAAAATGTATTGAGATATTTCTTTAATGCGTTCAGGATGGAGTAAAGCCTTTTTGTTTTCTGCCGCACTTAATTTTTTCTCATCTATTTCAGTTTCTATGCTCTTAAACTGAGGACGAACATCATTATAATCAACTTTAAATTTCAGCACCTTTTCATCACGAATTGCATCCGTAATTACATAAGAGTGCAGTTCACGACCGAAAACACTTGCCGTAGTTTCTGAGCCTAAAGCATTTTGAACGAAGATTGGCGTACCAGTAAAACCAAATTGATAGAACTTTTTAAACTTCTTATTCAGATTCTTTTGTGCTTCTNATAATCAACTTTAAATTTCAGCACCTTTTCATCACGAATTGCATCCGTAATTACATAAGAGTGCAGTTCACGACCGAAAACACTTGCCGTAGTTTCTGAGCCTAAAGCATTTTGAACGAAGATTGGCGTACCAGTAAAACCAAATTGATAGAACTTTTTAAACTTCTTATTCAGATTCTTTTGTGCTTCTCCAAATTGAGAACGGTGTGCTTCATCAAAAATGAAAACGACTTGCTTTTGGTAAATCGGCAAGTCACCCTCACTTTTCATGAGGTTATTCAATTTTTGTATAGTGGTAACAATAATCTTATTATCGTCTTTCTCAATGTTTCGTTTTAAGCCTGCTGTACTATCTGAACCATTTACACTATCAGGAGAAAATCGCTGATATTCCTTCATTGTCTGAAAGTCCAGGTCTTTACGGTCAACTACAAAGAAAACTTTGTCAATGAAATCTAATTGCGTTGCTAATCGTGCAGCTTTAAAACTGGTAAGCGTTTTTCCTGAACCTGTTGTGTGCCAAATATATCCGCCTCCTTCATTGGTTGACCATTTTTTAGC
>NZ_NOXV01000003.1 GCF_002251835.1 Flavobacterium cyanobacteriorum | reverse complement strand
GAAAAGGCTTGAATTAAACCGTGATACCTCAAATTTTTGTCAACAAATAATGTATTGAGTGTTGGAGCATCAAAACCTGTTAGAAACATTCCGACTACGATAATTAGATCAATCTCTTTGTTTTTTACCCGTTTGGCAAGGTCACGATAATAATTCTGAAACTCAATACTATCAACTCCATAACTGGTTTTGAACATTGCGTTATAGTCATTGATTGCCTTCGTTAAGAACTCTTTCGCACTAATATCCATTGCAGATGGTTCAAAGCTCTCGTCAACTATCTCACCTATTGCGCTCTGCTCTTCATTTGCAGCAAAAGAAAAGATTGTTGCTATTTTTAATGGCTTTTCACTCTCTTTTTGCAACATGTTTAATTCTTCATAATAACACTTGGCTGCTTCAACACTACTTACGGCAAACATGGCGTTAAATCCTTTGTTGCTTCCCTGATTTCTATGAGTTTTTATTCTGAAGTTCTGTAAAATGTATTGAGATATTTCTTTGATGCGTTCAGGGTGAAGCAACGCTTTTTTGTTTTCTGCTGCACTTAGTTTTTTCTTATCTATTTCAGTTTCTATGCTCTTAAACTGAGGTCTAACATCATTATAGTCAACTTTGAATTTTAAAACTTTTTCATCACGAATCGCATCCGTAATTACATAAGAGTGAAGTTCACGACCGAAAACACTTGCAGTAGTTTCAGCACCTAACGCATTTTGCGGAAATATTGGCGTTCCTGTAAAACCGAATTGATAAAACTTTTTAAACTTCTTAATCAGATTTTTTTGTGCTTCANTAGTCAACTTTGAATTTTAAAACTTTTTCATCACGAATCGCATCCGTAATTACATAAGAGTGAAGTTCACGACCGAAAACACTTGCAGTAGTTTCAGCACCTAACGCATTTTGCGGAAATATTGGCGTTCCTGTAAAACCGAATTGATAAAACTTTTTAAACTTCTTAATCAGATTTTTTTGTGCTTCACCAAATTGAGAACGGTGTGCTTCATCAAAAATGAAAACGACTTGCTTTTGGTAAATGGGCAAATCACCTTCACTTTTCATGAGGTTATTTAGTTTTTGTATGGTGGTAACAATAATCTTATTGTCGTCTTTTTCAATGTTTCGCTTTAAACCCGCTGTACTATCCGAACCATTTACGCTATCAGGAGAAAATCGCTGATACTCCTTCATAGTTTGAAAGTCCAGGTCTTTACGGTCAACTACAAAGAATACTTTATCAATAAATTCCAATTGCGTTGCTAATCGTGCGGCTTTAAAACTGGTAAGCGTTTTTCCTGAACCTGTGGTGTGCCAAATATATCCGCCTCCTTCATTGGTTGACCATTTTTTAGC
>NZ_NOXV01000255.1 GCF_002251835.1 Flavobacterium cyanobacteriorum | reverse complement strand
TTCTTTCATTCAAAACAGACAACTTTTTTATATCGAACTCACGTTATAATAATAAAGCTTTCAATAGATATATGGCATATTTCAGAAAATACCTGTGACAGTGTCCTGTAACTTTCATCCAGCTTTTCTGAGAGATATGTCGATATTTTTACAAGGGGTATGTCATTGTAGTGCAGCATCCCCATAATTGCATCTTTAATACGCTGTACCAGTATGGCTTTTTGGTTGTCTATAACCTCAATTCCGTATTTATTAAGTTCTGCCATCAGGGAGCGGTACTTTTCCATGGGGATACTGTCTGCAAACTGCACACAACCCATACCTGTAATGCGGTAGTCCAGGTTAAACTTATCAAGCTGTTCCCGCAATATCATCCTACACGTGGTTTCCAGGTTATATTTTACAAATAAATTCATTATAAGGAGTGGTTTTAGTTTAATAAATAAATGTAAGGAAGAACCATTTCAAAGAATGTTAATAATAAGGTATTTAGCAAGAAAATAACAGTTAATGTTAAATTGTACTAACTATAAATTCTCAGTTACCCTATTTGTGGGGGCACATACTTACGCTGACGGTGCCGGCACTATATTTCCTGGCCCCCTGCTTATCGTTGGGTTAAAAATCCTGGTGTTTCGCGCTCTCCCTGTTTTGATACATGCTATAAAGTTTCATGAACAGTATTATGCCGCAAAGCGTCCCTGCTACAATATTGGCCAGTATAACAGGGATATCATCACGTAATACGCCGTAAACTGTCCATAGCGCCATTCCTGTAAATAGCATTGCATACGTGGCCCATGACAGGCTTTTGGTAGAGCGCGTGCGTATCACTTTTATAGTTTGCGGTATGTTGGCGGCTGTAGTCAGCACAGCAGCACCCAATCCCAGAATCTCAATCAGGTTCATTCCGAATATATTAATGAGTTATTTATTTTTAGTATGGCAGTTTTATGATGATGCCTTCCGTAAGCTTCATGGAGGAGTATTTATCATTTTATCCGGGCTTCATATTTGTCTTTAACTTGTTGGCTTATATAGGTGCTCAGCCCCTGTCCTTCTTCTGCCAGTTCCTTCATTTTATCAATTATCCTTTTGCCTGCGCTGGCATAAGTATAAAGGTAAACGGCACCATGCCCGAATTCTACTTTAATGTTATCATTGCCGGCCTCATAACCTGTTACGCCGGAATTTCCTTCTTTGTTCTTATACTTCTTCATGGCTTACTTTTTATAAGGAACGTACTTAAATTTAATCATACTAACAGTGGTATCATTAGAAATTAACTCTTGATTAACGCGCGGTTAACAGCGCCCTGCAACAATTGTAACTACCTTTTGGTTACTAAACAATCAATTATGGAAACAGGAAAATTATTTAATGGTACAGGCATGGAATCAATATGGAAATCCTATTCTTCGGGCAGCGGCTTCCCGGCACTTGACGGCGACACAACAACCGATGTTGCCATAATAGGCGGTGGTATAACCGGCATAACAACCGCGTTACTGCTGAAAGAAGCGGGGTATAATGTTGTTGTGGCCGAATCATACAGCGTGGGGGGCGGCAGCACCGGCAGCAGCACCGGCAATTTATATATAGCGGTGGAAGAAGGATTTGATACTATTAAGTCTAAATATAATGCTGATACCCTCAATACAGTGCTTTCAGCACGCAGGGATGCTATGGAGCTTGTAGCACAAAATGTGTCACAGTTTGGTTTAGACTGCGATTTCAGAAGGCAGACATGGTACCTGTACGCTGCAAATGAGGAGAACATCGATAAGGTGAAAGGAGAGTTTAAGGCCGCGCTGCAGGCAGGCGCTCCGGCTGAGGAAGTACTGCCCGGTGAGTTGCCTTTTCCTGTTGTAACAGGTTTCAGGATAGGGGGGCAGGCTAATTTTAATCCGCTACGGTATGTGCAGCAGCTCGCACAAGCAATACATGATGAAAAATGCCGCATTTATGAGCAAACCGCTGTAATAGCTGTTGATGATGAAGATGAAAAAATAAAAAAGGTACGCACTCACAAAGGCACTATCCACGCCCGGTATGTGGTGCATGCCACGCATACGCCAAAAGGGGTGTTCCTGGATTTTCATTCACTGCTGGGGACTTACCGTGAGTATGGCGTAGCGGTAAAACTTGCATCAGGCTCCTATCCTGAAGGCATAATGTGGGGCTATTATGAGAGGAATGAAAGATACTCTGCCCGCTCCTATGAGCATAATGGGGAAAAGTACCTGATGGTGATAGGGCAGACGCATGAAGTGGGGCAAAAGGAGGACAATAATGAAAATATTGCACACCTGGAAAAGTTTTTAAGGGAGCATTTTGATGTGGAAGCAGTGACCAACACCTGGGGCGGGCAAAACTATAAGCCGGCTGACGGACTGCCCTACATAGGAAGAAAAAGGAAGGGTTCCGATGTATTTGTTGCTACCGGATTTTCAACCGACGGGCTTACCTATGGCACGCTTTCCGCTATTATAATACGCGACCTGATTACAGGCAACGAAAACGACTATACCCGCCTGTTTGATGCCACCCGGCATAACCCGCTAAAGGCTGCCGGTAAGTTCATAAAGGAAAATGCAATCAATGCAGCTGTTACATTTAAGGACTATGTACTTTTTAAAGACGCTGAAATTGCTGATATACCCACCGGTGAAGGACGTGTAGTTGAAGTTGACGGGAAAAAAGTAGCGGTGTATAACGAAGCATCAGGAAATGTAAAAGCCTGCTCGGCCGTATGCACGCACATGGGCTGCCTTGTACACTGGAACAGCGCTGAAAAAACCTGGGACTGCCCCTGCCATGCCTCACGCTTCAGTACTGACGGTGACGTCATAGAAGGCCCTGCTTTTACACCCCTTGAAAAGCTGCAGGTGAGGTAGTTAAATATTGGTTAACCTTATTTCCTTTAGGATTTTTAAGGCTTACCTTTATAATAATAACTTAAAAGAATCCATTATGAAAAAGATACTCGTAACACTGGCTGCCGTACTTGCATTTGGGGTAGCATCTGCACAGGTGCCCCCCGGACAGCCCCAGCAAACCCAGCCTGACCCAACGGGAACAACGGCTGATGACCGGGCCAAAAAAGATGCAGATGTGCAAAATGATGTACTTGACCCTGCCAAAGCGCCACAGGGCAACCACGTAACGCCCCGTAAAGATGAAATTAAAACACGGGACCATGTTAAAAGTACACCGGACCCGGCAACAGTTAAAGACAGTACTGACAACAGGAAAAAAAGCCAGAAAAAGTCAAAGCGGAAAACAGCATAAATATGCTGGGACACAAATAAATCAGGAACTGTTTCCTTCAAAAGTGCTTTAACGGGCACTTTTGGCATTCTGTTGAAGGAAGCATGCCATGTATTTAACATGCAGGGGATGCTTCATTTGATATACAATATCCAGAATGACATCCTGAAACAGTTCCTGATTTGGTTTTACATAAATCCGTTCTTGTCAGGATTAGTATCTGTCCGTATTATATTCCTTCCTTCCCTTACCGGGGTGCTTTTGCCGTGGTGCAGGCTTGTATGGCCATGTACATAAACCTCCTTGTTTACATTTTTAGGAAAGGTTGCCAGTTCATCAGGATTGATGACAGCCGGGTCGGGTTCATAAGCAAGCCACGGGCTCCGGGACCCGGGCTCTTGATTTGTGGTATCCGGGTATATTGCACCCGAAAGCCCAGATGTAGTGTTTTCTTCCATAACCCATTGATTTAGAATATAAATATACGGAAAAATTAGCTGCCCTCGCTTTTTCTGCCCCATAAAATTACATGAATCCCCCGTCATTATCGGCGGTAGTATCGGTGCGGGTTATGTTGCGGCCGTCCCTGACCGGTGATGATTTCAGGTTAACAGCCCTGCTTTTGCGTTCTTCCTCAGTGTCCGGGTCATCATTTTTAACTTCGTCAGGAAATGTAGCCAGTTCATCAGGGTTTATTACGGCAGGGTCATCCTCAGGCAGCATCCCGTCCGGCTTTTTCTGATTTTCGTTTTGATTTTTCAGTTTGCTGTTATCCCTTGTGAAGTTGATCTCTTCACCCTGTCCGTTGTTCTTATTTTTGTTGGTTTCCATATCTGTTTTATTTAATTTTTTTATTATCCCCCTACCACTTCGCCGCCATTAACATGTATTATCTGCCCTGTAATGTATGATGCGTCCCTGCTGGCCAGGAAAACATATGCGGGGCCAACTTCTGATGGCTGCCCGGCACGCTTCATCGGTACGCTCTGGCCAAATTTTTCAACTTCTTCCCCTTCAAATGTTGAAGGTATAAGCGGTGTCCAGATAGGGCCTGGAGCTACACCGTTCACCCGTATGCCCTGTTCTGCCAGCATAGCTGATGCAGACCGGGTAAAAGATACTATAGCTCCTTTGGTGCTGCTGTAGTCAACCAGGTGCTCACTTCCGCGGTAAGCGGTAACCGATGTTGTGTTTATAATGCTGTCTCCTTCGCCCATGTGGCCCAGGGCCTCTCTGGTTACATAAAAAAACGGCAGTATATTGGTTTCAAAAGTAGTGCGTACCTGTTCGCCGGTAATATCTTTAAATGCTTTCTTAGGGAACTGCATTGCCGCATTGTTTACCAGTATGTTGAGCCCTCCAAGCTGCCCGGCAGCCTGTTTTACAGCTTCTTTGCAAAAAGCCTCATCCTTAAGGTCGCCTTTTATAAGGACGCATCTCCTGCCTTCTTTTTCAACCATTTCCCTGGTTTCTGTGGCATCTTTATCTTCCTCCAGGTAAACAATGGCCACATCGGCCCCTTCGCGGGCAAAATGTACGGCTACGCTGCGGCCTATGCCACTGTCGCCGCCGGTTATAAAGGCTTTTTTGCCTTCAAGCCTGCCGCAGCCTTTATAATCCTGGCGTATTACTTCAGGTTCCGGGCGCATTTTGTGTTCATCACCCGGCTGGCTTTGTGTTTGTTCAGGGAACGAATCAGGTTTTTCCATAGCTATATTTTTTTAGTGGATTGACGGTATTTCTTTTACAGTATCAGGATGATCCTGTTCCAGCAGCTCTTCTTCCTGCTCTTTATCATTTAAGGTTTTTATCATGGCTAAATCTCTTTATCTGCTGCTTCGGTGTTTATATGCGATTCTGCTATTGCCGTCAGTACTATATCGGTATACTTTTATTCGTCAAGTGTCAGTTCCAGCAACGGTATGGCTTCCTCTTCGCGCAGCGCTATAGCATAAGCACGCATGGTACCATAACACGCAATTTCATAATGCCCCATTTTCTGTAGCACAGATATTATACCTGCATCGCGCACAACCCCAGCCCTGGTGGCCGTGATTATGTCTCGTACTTCTTTTAAAAAGCAGGCCAGCGCTTCATAAGGCTCTGCGACGGCTTCAATACCGCTTATGCTGAATATTCTTTGAAGCCGGTTCACATGCGACAGGTTCTTCACCCTGTGCTCTTTAAGAGCTGCTACAAGGTCAGCCGAATAGCAGGCATCAATAACAGAGGCTATAATACCTGACATTTGCTGCTCTGCCCAGTAAAGTTGCCGCAGCTGCTTTTCAAAAAGTGCCCTGAGTTCGTGCATGCCGGTATTGAGGCTTTTTGCCACTGTTGATATCATGTTTACAGTTTTTTTGTATCACCATCCCCGTCAATAGTATCTGTCGGGGCTCCGGTTTCCAGCCCGTTGCCTTCGGTATTGTCATTCCTGCTTTCAGGAAATTGATTGTCCCTGTTCTCATGCTGTACACCCTGAATATCTTCATTATGTATATTCTTGCCCTGCGGTGGTTTGTCCTCAGATTTATTCTTGCCGCATGAAAATAATGCCAATAAAATGGCTCCAATGCAAAATAGTTTTTTGTTTGCCCTCATCGTATAGTCCTTTTATGATAAAGATACCAATACAGGAGCGTAAGGGTTAGATAATTAACTCTTGATTAACGTACTTACTGACTTTCTTGTGCAGGTTTGATTTAAAAAAGCAGTCTTTTGTCAGTCAGTATTCTGACAGCAGGCTGAGCCATCTGTAAATTAGAAGCAATTTATTATTTAATTCAGGCGAACTGTGTAACTTTACATCAAAAGCCAGTTTTCATGAAATGCGCTATAGTACCTTTCTTATTATTAACACTTGCCTGCACTGCCGGCTCCGGTATACTTATCAGGGTAGCCGCATTGCCACTTAGTGAAGTTTCCGGCATTGAATATACCGGTAATGCGCTGTGGGCTATAGAAGACAGCGGCAATAAAAATATACTATACCGCCTTTCGGATGCGGGAGAAATTACGGCACAAATCGCCATTGCCTGTAAAAATAAAGACTGGGAAGATATTACTTCTGATACCGAAGGAAATCTATACATTGGCGATTTTGGGAACAATGATAACGACAGGGACGACCTGGCTATATATAAAATCGGCCATTGAAGCCTAGCAGGAGAGGTAGCAGAGGCTTCTTTGGTCATAAATTTTTACTATCCGGAGCAGAAAGATTTCCCACCCAAAAAATCGGCCAGGTACTTTGACGCCGAAGCATTTTTTGAATACCAGGGCTATTTCTATATTTTCACAAAGAACAGGAGCGCGGGCTTTAATGGGGACCTCACGGTATATAAAGTGCCGAACGCGGCAGGCAGGCATGCTGCTGAAGCCATAGGCAATTTAAATACCTGTGGCGTGTATAAAAAGTGTGCAGTTACAGGAGCCGATATCAGCCCGGACGGCAAAACTGTGGTACTCCTTGCTGGGGACAGGATAGGGTTGGTAACGGGTTTTACTCCGGAAAACTTTGGTGCAGCTGAAATGGAAGAACACGAGTTAGGTCATTTTTCACAAAAAGAAGGAATTTGCTTCAAAGATGGCAGTACGCTATTTATTGCCGATGAGAAAGATAAAAAAAGCGGGGGTAACCTTTATAAACTCAGTTTGGCAGAATTCAGAAAGTAAATCCCATGGCAAAGGCCAGCCGTGTACCGTCTGATCCATAAAAACAAAAAAGCCTGGCCGTAATAGCATCAACCCCGCTTAAAAAAGCGCCACCGCCTATAGACTGATGCCATTTTTGGGAAGTATCGTCTGAAACCCATACACGCCCATAATCATAACCTCCGTAAAGGCCGTATTTCAAAGGAATAAAACTACTCTTCCATGTCCCTATGGTATACCGGAGGTCAGTACTCTGGAAAAATGAGTGTCTTCCGGTAAATCGCTCGCGGCGGTAGCCCCTGAGGTCATTATCACCACCCAGGGTAGCGCCCTGGTAGAATTCATAATTATTGTTAAAAATAAATCTTCCTCTCAAAAGCGTGTTTATTACCAGTTTATCATCCGGCGTGATCTTGTGCACTACGCGTATGCCTGCCGTGGTATGCAGAAAGTTGTTATTCATTTCATCAAGGCTGGCTGTCCATCCACCGGTAAAATTAAAGCCCATACCAAGCGCTGGAAGCGCCGGGTTATCATAATTTTCAAAGCTATACCTGGCATTGATACCGCCAAACTGGCGATGTTCAAAAAGGTAATCGCGCACAGCACCGGGCTGGTTGATAAAACGGCCGGAAGTGCCGTCTATCTCAATAGTTTCAAAACTGGCCTGCAGTTCAGCAAGGCTGCCGTTCCTGCTCTCGGTAAAGATAGAGGGCGCCACGCGGAAAACCTGTAGCTTCACGCGGTTGTAATTCATGCCCAGGCCGTCATCAAAATTCGGAGTCTCATTGCCTTGGCCAAAATAATTGATGCTGAAATTTGGGCTGGTATATGTGGCATCTACTGCAAAGTTCCACTTACTCGCTATATTCATAAATGTCCCGCGATAAATAAGTTCCCAGCCATACGTGGCAAAGTAATAATTAGCCTTTACTGAATGTTTTTGCGAATAGGGCCTCCGGTTAAAATTATTAACAGTGTAGTTGAGTATCCCGCCCAGTTTCACTCCGTCATCTGGGTTGAACCCCACGTAAGGATAGGCAGCTGCCACGTTGTACTGTGGCTTTTTATAATCATACATATTGGTTTCATAATCATCAGTAAGGACAAGGCTGGTGCGTGTGTCGGTAGTGTATGTGTTCGCCTTGCTCTTAAAATCATACAGCTTTACCTTTTTGCCATTTTCAATAGTATAGGTGTCATGGTTCTGGCCGCCAAGCAGCCTCAGGTATATCGGCCTTTTGCCGGGCTGGCCTTTAACTTCAAAAATATCATCATCATCAAGCCCGTATATCCATAATTCTTTTGTTTTTGTACTGCTGTAAGTCTTGTCAAGCAATAGCCCCGCATTCTCGTTTTTCAGGCTGTACATCTGCACACGCGTTTCACCGCCAGGCATGCGTGTAATCATAAACTTTTCTTTTTTATCAGTTCCTGCCACCACTACAGTGCGCAACAGTGTATCCCTGTACTCAAGGGCATATTTATCTAATTTATCGCGCCTCGACCTCAGGCTGGCCTTCAGCTGTTCAATGGTGCCGTCCTTTACTTCGTCCGGCAGGTCAGCAAAAGCATTGTCAATAGCTTCATCAGTAAGGTTCTGCTTAATATAGTTGGCCTGCTCAGTCCAGTCCTTCTCCTCTGCTTTTACAATCATGGCCAGATCCATGGGGTAGGCTACTTTATTAAGCCATTTTACATTCCTTATTTCATCTTTATAGGTTTGCATCTGCCGCAACGCCGGGATGTTAAGCAAAACCCACAGCAAAGCCCCGTCGTATTTTACAAATGACTGGTCATGATCTTTAGGTATAGGCCTATAGATTACCTTGCCATCATTTTTAAATTCTGCCCACTTCCACTGGTCACCATGCCTGTCCCAGTCGCCAATGAGCATATCAAAAAGCCTCGCCCTGATATACATTTGTTCGTCAATGCGGTACTTAGGGTCTTTAGCGAGGTTTTTTAATACATCTTTTGTGTCTTCGATGTCGTCAGGGTTGCCGAAGCTTTTAAGGTTCTTCTGTTCCCTGCCCGCATGCTCATCAATCACATACAGTTCATTGCCATATTCTTCATTAAATATGCCTAGGGCATTCTGCTTCGGCACGTAATACAACTTAGGGTTGCTGTGGTAAAGCCCCGCGCTGCCAGCCAGTTTTGCTGTCGTATACGGTATGTACGGATGTGCTGTTGTATAAAAATCCATTAGGAAATCTTCGGCAAATGTATTTTCAAATGCATCGCCCATATACCGGTCTTTAAATGCCACTGCCTGCAGGAACTTGGTGGCGCTTTTCCGCAGCCCCCTCATAGCATATTCCTTGCCTGTACTGTCAGCCAGCCTAAGCGACAGGGTTTGGTGGCCACCACCTGCTTTCAGCGGCTTCAGCCCGCCATAAAGCGTGTCGAGTAATACGGTTTTTGCCTTAATCGGCATAGTGTAATACCTGCGGTAGTGTTTTCCCAGCAGGACATTGTGCAGCGTACTCCTGTTATCCATGTATGCCGGATAAACAGAGGTGCTTACAGAATCAGGATAAACAGCTGGGTAAATTTTAAGTTCAGGATTAGGCTTTACCAGTATTTTGTGTTCAAACAACTTATCCTCTTTTCCATCCTTTACTGCAAAATACGATACCTCGCCAGTACCGTCATCATTGATGTCCAATACCGCGTATCCGGCACCACCATATGAAAAGTCATTGTCATAAACAGCTTTGGCAGCTTCTTTTTTTGAGCCGGAGCCGCTTATAATCTGGTGTATGTTATTGTGGTTTATGTATTGCAGGTTATGGTCGTGTCCGGATACTACAATAACATTATCGCGCCCTTGTATAAGCGCTTTTATACGGTTTGAGAGTGTCCGGTACACCCGGCTTTGTATGTCTTGGGTGCTGTACCCTGAAGCTCTCCGCACTATATTGATAAGTGTACCCAGTACCGGTACCGGCACATGGTATTTAAGTGGGAAAAGCTGTTTCCTTAGCGAGAACTGCCCGCCGTGTGCGCCGTTACTCATCAGAGGATGATGTATGGCAAGCACTATAACCCTGTCCTGGTTTTTATTGAGCAGGCTTTCCAGCTCAGTAAAAAGGTCTTCACGTGTTTTTATAGTGCAGTCATCGTTTATAGTAGGATAATTGTCCCAGTCCTCAATATACCACTGGCTGTCAATGGCTATTACAGTCAGTTTGTCATTTACTTTAACATCGGTAATACCACAGCCCTTACCCGGCAAAAAAGCATCTTTGCCAAGTATTGCCTCAATAAATTTTTCCTGCTCCTTAAGGCCATTATAGCCGCTATACCAGTCGTGGTTGCCCGGTATAAAATACGTTTTGCCAGGGAAAAGCCCTGCCAGTTCCATTTGTGCTTTCAGGCTGCCTTCAGCATCTTTTCTTTTAGCGCCGTCTTTTTTAACAGGCATCCCATAGGGGTATATATTATCTCCAAGGTACAGCAGGGACGTATTTTCACCTTCCTTTTCAAGGTTGCGGCCTACTGCCGAAAGGACCTCGTGTGTATCAGGCCCGTTGGCGTAACCTGCATCGCCAATGAGGTAAAATCGGTGAAGCGGTTTTTGAGGTTCATCATAGGTTATAACAGTTTTATAAGGCCCTGTGGCAACACCGTACCGGGGCTTGTAGGTAGCGCACCCGCTTACCAGTAACGCCATACACCCGTACCGCAGAATTTTAATATTTCCTTTAGCTTTAGTTCTAACCCAAAAGAATTTCATAAATTGGTAGTATTAATTTTTGTACCTCATGGATATTGTTAAGGAAGCTGAAAACTATGTATATAATTTATTCAAAGATAAACTATCGTCAGAATATATTTACCACAATTATAATCATACTTTACGGGTTGTAAACGATGTTAAGAAAATTTTAGCAGCTGAAGGTGTTAAGGGTGATGATGAAGAAGCGCTGCTGCTTGCTGCATGGTTTCATGATGTGGCTTATGTGGAGGGTAATGAAGGCCATGAAGCACGTAGCGCCACAATGGCTGCTGAGTTTCTGCATTTGCAGGGATACCCGCAAGTTAAAGCTGAAAGAGTGGCACAGCTTATTGAAGCAACCCGTATGGATGCCGAACCCGTTGACCTGGCCGCGCAGGTACTTCGGGATGCTGACTGTGCCCATTTTGCGGACAGCAATTATGCAGGCTTGTCGGAACTTTTAAGGGAAGAATGGCGGCTCACACAGGGAAAGGTATATACCGACCTGGAATGGGCTATCGGTAACAGAAAAATGCTGCTGAACGGGCACCGCTTTTATACCCAGTTTGGAAAAGAAATGTTACAGCCGTTAAAAGAAAAGAACATAACAGAACTGCAGGTGCGTATAAATGCATTGCAGTCTGGTGGTAAAAAATCTTCAAAAGATAAACTGAATAAAAAAAAACTCGAAAAAATCGACCGGCCCGACAGAGGTATTGATACTATGTTCCGAGTAACGCTGAACAACCACACGCGCCTGAGTGAAATTGCGGATAGTAAGGCAAACATATTGCTCTCAGTTAATGCCATCATTATTTCTATTGCTTTAACTACGCTGCTGCCAAAGCTCGACAGCCCGGGTAATGCGCACCTTGTTACCCCTACGCTTATCCTTATGAGCTTTAGCGTGGTGTCCATAATTTTTGCCATACTTTCCACAAGGCCTAAAGTAACCAGTGGCACCTTTACGCGGGATGATATTGCAGCTAAAAAAGTAAACCTGCTTTTCTTTGGTAATTTCTATAAAGTACCACTCGGGGAATATGAATGGGCTATGCACGAAATGATGAAAGACAGGGATTATCTTTATAATTCNGAAAAATGATAAACCACAGATTGAGTATAACAAGCCTTTGACTGGTAACATACGGGACACCCTCAAAGAGTTAATGCAAAAGGAACTTGAACAGCTACCCGACACCCTCAAAGAACTTGAACCCGTGCAACGGCTGAACATACTTTGTAAACTTATTCCGTATGTATTGCCAAAGGTTGAAAGCGTTACCCATAAGCTGGGCGAACCCGAAAGCGAAACGGGAAACAACGGGTTTAAATGGTAAGTTCCTTACTGATTTAGGTTTCATTTTCTCAAAATAAATTTCAATGCCAAAGCCCCATACATTCCCAACCCTATACAATGAAGCGTTGC
>NZ_NOXV01000234.1 GCF_002251835.1 Flavobacterium cyanobacteriorum | reverse complement strand
GTTAAAAACTAACCATTCTTTTTTTTATTGTTTAGGACGCTATTGAGAACAAACTATAAAAAGGCAGATTTTAATTTAGTAAAAGCTGATGGTGAACTTTAGAAAAGCTTATTATCAGCAAGGAATAGTAACATTATAAGCCAGAGTTTTGCGAAAAAGAATCTGAAGCAAAAGTTTATGAAATTGAATTACAGAAAAAGCAAATCTAAAGCAGTAGGTGAATACATCGAAGATGAAACTCACTATTGATACTATCCTTAAAACAATCCGGAAAATACCGGAACTTCCCCCNAACATTATAAGCCAGAGTTTTGCGAAAAAGAATCTGAAGCAAAAGTTTATGAAATTGAATTACAGAAAAAGCAAATCTAAAGCAGTAGGTGAATACATCGAAGATGAAACTCACTATTGATACTATCCTTAAAACAATCCGGAAAATACCGGAACTTCCCCCTAGCCCTGATGGGAGCGGCATCCTCCCCGCCGCCCGCTTTCGCGGCGGGGAGATAGAGCGGACAGCAGGAAATAGCTCCGAAAAATTATACCCGGGGCAACTTTGCCCGAAGTTAGGGGCTTTTTTGACGGGATGATTTTTCAAATGTATATCAAAAGGAGCCTAAATCAGTTGAGCCAGCTGAGGAGCAGCACTGCCGGTATGAAATAGATCACTATGGTGCGGGCACCGTCATAATCTTTGGCAATGCGCTGGCCCAGCAGCAGGGACAGCAGCGTGATGCACGACAGTAAAGCCGCCCACTGTGCAAACTGTATGCCTCCGTTAACCAGCAGTTCGATGATGCCGATGACGGCAAAAGCCCCGGAAACTACTTCGAGCGCCAGGATGAGGAACAGCGCGGCCGGCACCTGGTTTTTGAGGAACGTTTGCGCAAAATGGCCTTTGAGCCATTCTACATTGCCATTCCACTCGGTTACTTTGTCATACCCGCTTTGTATGAAGGTTATGGCCAGGAAGGCAAGAATCATAATAATAGCGGGGAGAAGGTGGTCGTTTAGCAGCATAATTTTTATTTTTTATGGATTAAACGTGTAAGTTTTATGGAGAGGTCGGTCAAGATTAATTTTGCATTGCCATTGCGCTCGATATGGTATATTGCGTCTGAAAGTTCCTTAAATATCTCATTGATGTTGGTGCCGTTAACAAACGGCGCAAATTTCTCCAGTTTAAAATTGTCGGCTTTAGGCTCCATGTAGGCCAGTTGCCCCGCATTATAGTGGAGCAGCAGCGCCTGCCGGAACATATCGATACAAAAGGCAAGGAACTGTTTTTGTGCTTCACGGCCTATGCCCGCTATAGCCTCGCTCCATGCGATCAGGTCGTGTATGGCAGCGGCATTTCCCTTAGCCCTGAAAGCAGCCCTTACCCACAGGACGAACCAATCTTCAAAAGGATAGCCGTCATCATCTTTGCGCAGCAGGTGCAGCGCTTTGTTAAAGTTGCCCTGTGCCTGGTGCGCCAGTTTATAAGCTGCCCGTGCCTCCAGCCCCAGGCGGGTGACAAGCGCATCGGTAATAACTTTTTCACTCAGCCCGCCAAAATGCAGCAGCTGGCACCTGGACACTATTGTTTGTAAAATATCATCAGTGCTTTCGGCTATTAGTATAAATACAGTTTTAGCCGGCGGTTCTTCCAGCAGTTTCAGCAGTTTATTGGATGTAGCCATATTCATTTTGTCGGCCATCCAGATAATCATCACCTTATAGCCCCCTTCATAGGCCTTCAGCGAAAGCGACTTTACAATTTCATGTGCTTCGTCTACGCCTATTTGCCCCTGCTTGTTTTGTATATCGATTTTTTTATACCAGTCAAACAGGCTTCCATAAGGCGTTTCGGCAACAAACTCGCGCCATTGCTTTAAAAAACTGGCGCTTACAGGGTGGCTTTTCACTTCATTATTGGCCGCAACGGGGAATACAAAATGAAGGTCCGGATGGCTCAGGCTGCTAAATTTGAGGTTGCAGGCTTCATTGCCGCCGGAGTTCTCACGTGCCGTATTAGAACATAAAATATATTGTGCATAAGCAATGGCCATAGGCAGTGTGCCTGAGCCTTCGGGCCCCACAAAAAGCTGAGCGTGGGGTATCCGGCCTGCTTCAGCGCTTTTGGTCAAATGGCTTTTTATATGGTCCTGGCCTAAAATTTCTGAAAACAGCATAGTGCAAATATAGCGTAAAATATGGCTTGACCCACCTCATTACCGCAAGATAAGGAGCACCCGGCTAAGCGCGTTTTTGCAAACGCATGGTCCCGCTTTACGCTGTATCTCCCCGCCGCAAAAGCAGGCGGCGGGGAGGATGCCGCTTCAATCGGGGCTAAAAGGCAGGGTATGGGTAAGATTTGGCTATTTCCTTTACCGGTCGTTAAGGGGCATGGGCTTTCAGGAAAAACTTCTATACAAAAAAATCAAAAACTTATTTTTTACCCTCCATGGCCGGCAGATATTGAAGTGGTTTAAACTTTTATTTTATTAAATTTCTTTAGTGCG
>NZ_NOXV01000275.1 GCF_002251835.1 Flavobacterium cyanobacteriorum | reverse complement strand
CGTCAACCCTTTTTTATTTAACAAATAAGTTTAAACCACTTCATTATGTAATTGTTAACTTTTAAAAGTTATTGTAAAAAATTAATTATGATAGATTGCATTTAATAGTTACTTTTGAAGCACTTTTTCACACAGATAATTTTGAACAATGGTAAAAGATTTATTTGAAAGGATACAAAAAAATAAAGGCCCTTTAGGGAAATGGGCTTCGCAGGCTGAAGGCTACTATGTATTCCCTAAACTTGAGGGGCCGCTGGCCAACAGGATGATGTTCCACGGGAAGGAAGTGATTAACTGGAGTATTAATGATTACCTGGGGCTGGCCAACCACCCTGAAATACGGAAAGTTGATGCTGAAGCTGCCGCTGAATACGGTTCGGCTTACCCTATGGGTGCCAGGATGATGAGCGGGCACACCAGCTACCATGAGCAACTGGAGCAGGAACTCGCTGCTTTTGTAAAAAAAGAAGCGGCGTATCTTTTAAATTTCGGTTACCAGGGGATGGTTTCTACCATAGACGCACTTGTTTCAAAAAATGATATAATTGTGTATGATGTTGACTCACATGCCTGTATTATTGACGGTGTCCGGCTGCACATGGGCAAGCGTTTTACCTACAAGCACAACGATATTGAGAGCCTTGAAAAAAACCTTGAGCGTGCTTCCAACATGGCCGAAACCACAGGCGGTGGCATACTGGTGATTACCGAAGGCGTTTTCGGTATGCGCGGCCAGCAGGGTAAACTAAAGGAAATTGTTGCACTTAAAGAAAAGTTCAACTTCAGGCTGCTGGTTGATGACGCGCACGGTTTCGGTACGCTGGGTAAAACGGGTGCGGGAGCAGGCGAGGAGCAGGGCTGCCAGGATGGCATTGATGTTTATTTTTCGACATTTGCAAAATCAATGGCCAGTATAGGGGCTTTTGTTGCCGCTGACAAAGATGTAATAGATTTCCTGAAATACAACCTGCGCTCGCAGATGTTTGCCAAGTCGCTGCCAATGCTGCTTGTTAAGGGCGCGCTGAAGCGGCTTGATATGCTGAGGACTATGCCGGAACTTAAGGACAAGTTGTGGGAAAACGTTCAGGCACTGCAGAATGGCCTTAAAGAAAGAGGCTTTAATATAGGTGATACCAACACTTGTGTAACTCCTGTTTATCTTGAAGGCAGTATCCCGGAAGCTATGGTTATGGTGAACGACCTCAGGGAGAATTATAATATCTTCCTTTCTATAGTAGTTTACCCGGTTATACCAAAAGGTATAATACTGCTAAGGATGATCCCTACAGCTACCCATACTATGCAGGATATTAATGAAACCCTTGCTGCCTATGAGGCTATAAGGGAAAAGCTTGAGAACGGTACTTATAAAAAGATTGCTGCTGAAACTACGGTTGACGTATCGGGGGAGTAAATGGCTTGTTTATTGGGTTTTTATACGTATTTTACAGTATGCTCAAGAGCCTTTCCGTGGTGTACACCGCCGTTTTGAACCAGCCCCGATANCTTGCTGCCTATGAGGCTATAAGGGAAAAGCTTGAGAACGGTACTTATAAAAAGATTGCTGCTGAAACTACGGTTGACGTATCGGGGGAGTAAATGGCTTGTTTATTGGGTTTTTATACGTATTTTACAGTATGCTCAAGAGCCTTTCCGTGGTGTACACCGCCGTTTTGAACCAGCCCCGATAGAAGCGGCATCCTCCCCGCCGCCTGCTTTTGCGGCGGGGAGATAGAGCGGATAGCGGGCCCGGGCGATAACAGGCAGGGCGCTTTGCAGGCTGCTCCAAATACATAGTATTGCCGCCTTCCTTGTAACATGAGGGTTACAAGTCTTTTCTGTAGGTTCTCCTTCGTTTATTTACAACCGGGTTAAAATGCTTCCAGAGGTTGTGCATGGCGTGGTTATCTTCCAGTTCGGGTGTCCTGATGCACTGGTCGATATTGTTTTTACTGAATACTTTATAATATTCGTCAAATATTATAGCTGTTACACCTTTGTTCTGGTAGGAAGGATCAATGCCTATAAGGTAAAAAACAACATTTTTGCTCTTTTTCCTTGCCTTAAGCAGATGTATAAAGCCAAAAGGAAATAATTTGCCGTTAGCTTTTTTGAGGGCTTCGCTAAAAGAAGGCATAACGATGGTAAAGGCTACCATTTTATCTTCTTTGTCAAGCACAAATTTTATGTACTCAGGATTGATGAGGCTTATGTATTTTTTCCTGAAATATTCTTTTTGTTCATCTGAAATAGCTACGAATGATGCCAGTTTTTGGTATGATGCATTAAACAGGTCGAAAAGTTGGTCAACATAGGGCATTACTTCTTTTGTTGTAGCGGGGTTCACGGGCCTCAGGCCATAGCGCTGTTTTATAAGGCTGCTGGCTTTTTGGAAAGGCTGGGGATCTACATCCCTCATGGTAAAAACGCTTTCTATGTATTCTTTTTCCTTAATAAAGCCTAATTGTTCCAGGTGGTCTTTGTAATACGGGTAATTATACCATGTGATCATGTTGCCGAGCTGGTCAAAGCCTTCGGTGAGGACGCCTACCTTGTCGAGGTTAGAAAAGCCCATAGGCCCCTCGATGTATTCCATTTGGTGTTTCCTGCCAAATTCGCTGACTTTTTCCAGTAGCGCCCTGGTAACTTCGATGTCATCAATTACATCAAACCAACCAAAACGGACTTTCTTTTTTTGCTGGCTGTTGACTTCTTCCCAGTTGATGATGGCAACAATTTTACCTACGATTTTCCCGTCCCTGAAGGCAAGGTAAAAACGCGCGTCGGCATTTTTAAAAACAGGATTTTGAGTTTTGTCAAAACCGGCGAGTTCATCATTGATCACAGGCGGCACCCAATAGGGGTTCCCTTTGTAAAGGTCAAAAGAAAAAGTAATGAATTCCCTGAGTTCTTTTTTGGTTATGGCTTCCTTTATGGTTATCATGTTATTCTTCAGTTGGAGGCGTTTCCTGCTCTGCAGCGGCTTTTGCTTCTTTTCGTTTTTTAATACGTTCCCTGCGTGCTTCTTTTAATTTTTTCTTTTTCTGTTTTTCTTGTTTTGCCTGCTGCCTGAATTCTTCCTCACGGCTGCCTTCAAGGGGCATGAATATTTCCTCATAATTATCGTCAAAACGCCATGAGAAGCCTATGCCTCCGTAAAGTATGGAAGGGGTATTTTTTAAATTAGAAGTAATTGAGGCATCAACCTGCATATTTGAGCTTAGCAGCCATGCAGCTCCTATCCTTCCAAGCCCGTCAGCATAGTAATCGCTTGAGTAACCCTGAAATTCAATAAAGCCTGACCATCTTTCGTTAAACCCGCGTGTCATGGTGGATATGTAGCCGATGCTCGGGTATTCGGTAGTAAATTTATCATATATAAAATTGTTTACCCACACCCATTTTTCCCAGTGGTGCTGCGTAATGGCCATAACCTTGGGGCTTATTTTGTCGTTCCTGAAGGTATAGGGATTGTCATTACCGGGGAAATTAGCCCCGGCAAAAACAGCTACAGCGGGTACAAGTTTCCTCCAGTTGAATTTGTGGTTGGCCTTCCAGCTGAGTAAATTAGGCTTTGGGTTGTAGTTTTTGTCAGGATCATATATAAGGTACTTGGCGCCGAGTATCAGTTGCTTAAAATCGTTTCGGTTAGTAACGCTAAGCGCATCCTCATATTGGTCAAACTGGTATTGTATATCGGCTATAAACTCCAGTTCTTCCAGTATAGCGCCATATCTCAGCATGAGGTCAAACCCTATGCCCCGGGTTTTATAATTCAGTACATCGTGATCCTCCTTAATCCCATATATGCCCGCTTCAGCCTGTATTATGGTTTTTCCGACCGAAAATGCACCCATTGATTCGCCGGGGCGGTTGGTATTAATTTCATCGGTATACTGGGAGTAGGTGAGGGTTGAGGCAAGGAGCGCCATGCCTGCTAAAGATTTCTTAATGGTGTGCATCTTCCTGCCCGTTTATTGGTTGTAGTTATGTTTCTCCAAATGTAGTATATTTTATTATTATTTTAAGAGGGCGATTTTATTTTTATGGCAGATATTACGTATTTTTGACAAAAATTTAAGAGAATGGAAACGGCATCTTTATCCGGTACTTTAAGGGTAATTTTAATCATAATCCTTGTTTACTATGCCCTCAGGTTCCTGTTGCGGATTTTTGCGCCTGTTATTATTCAGCAGGTTGTGAAAAAAGCGGGACAGGACTTTTATGAGCAGCAGCAGTATAAACAGCCTCGCAATGCGCCTGAAACAGGAAATAAAAGCCCACGCCCAGCTGAAAAGAAAAAAATAGGGGAATACATTGATTACGAAGAGATAGAATAGTGCAGCCTCCGCAAAGGGGGCTTTTTTATTTGCAGCCATTGCAGGAAAATAAGTATCTTCACGGCGTTTTACCAGACCATCATGAAAAACTTCAATAAGATTTATTCCCATGCCTTAGCCATACTGGGCTTTGTTGTAGTGTCACTTATTTATTTTTATCCGGTATTGCAGGGTAAAAAAATATTCCAGTCTGATATTGCCCAATTTACCGGGATGGCAAAGGAGCAAAATGATTTCAGGAAAGAAACCGGGGAAGAGCCCTACTGGACCAACAGTGCCTTTGGCGGTATGCCAACCTATCAGTTAGGCGCTAATTATCCTCATAATTATATAAAGGAGTTAGACTCTATAATACGTTTCCTGCCGCGTCCCGCAGATTACCTTTTTCTTTATTTTCTTGGCTTTTTCATACTTTTAAGGGTGTTAAAGGCTGATGTAGGAAAAGCCTTTGTGGGCGCACTTGCGTTCGGTTTTTCAACCTACCTTATAATCATATTAGGGGTGGGGCACAATGCCAAAGCACATGCTATTGCCTACATGCCCATCGTTGTTGCAGGTGTTATCATGGTATTCCAGAAGCGATATATTGCAGGAGGGCTGCTCACCATGGCAGCAGCTGCCCTTGAAATAAATGCCAACCACTTCCAGATGACATTTTACCTGCTTATCCTGCTGTTGGTTATAGCCATATATTTTATTGCAGGCATTATAAAAAGTAAAGATTTCAGGCATTTAGGGTTATCATCCGTGATTTTTGTTACAGCCGGTATCCTGGCTATAGGGGCTAATGCCACTAACCTCATGGCTACATCAGAATATGCGGGGTACAGTACGCGAAGTGACAGTGAGCTTACTTTTGAGCCTGATGGTACGCCGAAAAAGAGCAGTAATGCTATGAGCTACGAATACATTACTGAGTATAGCTATGGTATTGCTGAAAGCCTTAACCTTATTGCGCCGAGGCTTTTTGGCGGTGCAAATAATGAAAAGCTTTCTGAAGATTCCCATATGGTTGAATACCTGCAATCACAACAGATTGCGGAAGGGCAGTATATTTCTAAGCAGCAGGCAGTAGAAATAGCACAGGGCGGAATGCCAACTTACTGGGGAGACCAGCCTATAGTAGCAGCGCCTGCTTACATTGGTGCCGTTGTTTTTTTCCTGTTCGTATTGGCCCTGTTTGCAGAGAAAAGGAAAATAAAATACGCGCTTCTTGCAGGGGCATTACTTTCGTTAATGTTATCATGGGGGAAGAATTTCCCTTTGCTTACAGATTTGTTCATCAATTACTTCCCGCTTTATAATAAGTTCAGGGCAGTGTCATCCATACAGGTTATTTTAGAACTTTGTGTTCCTGCCCTTGCCATTATGGGCCTGTATTCTTTCTTCATTGCCGAAAAAGAAAAACAATGGGACCATTTATGGAAATCCGCAGCGTGCAGCCTTGGCCTTATCGTGCTGCTGTTCCTTTGCAAAAGCATGTTTAGTTTTGCCGGCGGTAGCGATGCCATGTATATTGAAAATTATGGAACTGAATTTATCAACGCGCTTAAAGCTGACAGGAAAGACCTGTACAGTGCCGACCTGTTGCGTTCCTTTGTTCTTATATTGCTGGCAGCGTTGGCATTATGGCTATATACTAAACAAAAAATGGCCCGGAATGTAGCGGTGGTTATAACGGGGATTTTAATGGTTTCCGACCTTTATTTTGTAGACAGGCGTTATGTAAACGCAGATGATTTTAAAAACGCCAGGGAAGTTGACATGCCTTTTGAGCCTACTATTGCCGACCAGCAGATACTACAGGACAAATCGCATTACCGCGTTTTTGAAGTTGAAGGCAATATGAGCAGTGCGAGGGCTTCTTATTTCCACAAATCAATAGGAGGCTATCATGCGGCCAAACCCCGTAAAATACAGCAGCTTTTTGATTACCAGATTGCCAGGAACAATATAGGCGTGCTGAACATGCTGAATGTAAAGTATGTAATCCAAAATACTGAAAATGGCGAAAACATACCGACGGTAAACCCTGATGCCAATGGCCCGGCGTGGTTTGTAAGCAACATTAAACCTGTGGGCACAGCTGATGAGGAAATGAAGGCCCTCAATAAGCTTGATACGAAAAAGACAGCCGTTATCAATACAAATAAATTCGGTCGGCAGTTTAAAAATAAAACAGCTTTTACTGTTGATACCACAGCAACTATAAAACTTGAAGCTTACGAGCCCAATTACCTCAAATACGTTTCAGATAACAAACATGATGGGTTGGCCGTGTTCTCTGAAGTTTATTATGCTGATGGCTGGAAAGCAACTATTGACGGCAAGCCTGCCGGCATAATTGAGGCAAATTATGTGCTGCGCGCCTTAAAAGTTCCTGCCGGCAGGCACACTATTGAATTTAAATTTGAGCCGCAGGTAGTAAAAACAGGAAGTACTATAGCGCTAATAAGTACAATTGGCATGCTGCTGTTGCTGGGCGCAGGTATTTATCTTGAAAGGAAAAAAACTGCTTCTGCCACTGTTAAGCAGTAATTTGTATATCTAACGCACTAACAATCGGCTTGAAAGTCCTCATCATAACATATTACTGGCCTCCGGCCGGCGGGCCCGGAGTACAGCGGTGGCTTAAGTTTGTTAAGTACCTGCCTGAATTTGGCATTGAGCCAGTTGTTTATATACCGGAAAACCCTACTTACCCGCTTATAGACAACGGGCTTTTAGAAGAAGTAAGGGCGGATGTAACTGTGTTGAAGCAGAAAATAACTGAACCTTATGCTTGGGCTTCAGCTTTTTCCAGGAGCAGTACAAAAAAAATAAGCTCGGGTATAATACCCAACAAAAAAAAGCAATCGTTACTTCAAAAACTGATGCTGTGGGTAAGGGGCAACCTTTTTATTCCTGATGCCCGTGTGCTTTGGGTACGGCCTTCTGTACAGTATCTTGAAAAGTATAGTAAAGAGCATGATATTGAAGTAATAATTACTACAGGCCCGCCACACAGCCTGCACCTGATAGGTAAAAAATTAAAGGAAAAACTATCTGTAAAGTGGCTGGCTGATTTCAGGGATCCTTGGACGACAATAGGCTACCATAAAGAGCTGAAGCTTTCTGCCTATGCTGCATCAAAACACAAGAGCCTGGAGAAAGAAGTATTAAATGCCGCTGATGCCATAGTAGTAACAAGCCCCACAACCAAAAAAGAATTTGAAGCCCTTACAGCCAGGCCTGTAACCGTGATAACCAATGGCTATGATGTGGAAAAAACTGAAAAGCAGCCATTAGATGAAAAGTTCACCATAGCGCATATAGGCTCTTTTTTGTCAGAACGGAACCCGAAAATACTTTGGGAGGTACTTTCAGAGCTGGTAAAGGAAAATGAAAGTTTCAGGAATTCGTTTGAACTAAAGCTGATAGGGGCTGTAAGCCAGGAAGTGCTTGCTTCGGTTAAACAGCATGGCCTGGAGCCTTACCAAAACCTTGTGGGATACCTGCCCCACAAGGAAGCAGTGGCACACCAGCGAAAATCTCAGGTATTACTTTTAATAGAAATTGATTCGGCAGATACACGCTGCATCATCCCGGGGAAGCTCTTTGAGTATATGGTGTCAGAAAGGCCAATCCTTGCCATAGGGCCCGATAAAGCTGATTTTGCCGATATACTTAAAAGTACCAATACCGGCATATTCGTTACATATACCGAAAAAGACAGGCTCAGGAACGCCATTATTGATTATTTTGATAAATATACCGGGCAAACCCTTACCTCCCATGGTATAGGTTTGCAGCAATATTCCCGCAAAAACCTTACGGAACAACTTGCTGTTTTGCTTAAAAAACTTCCGGACACTAACCGCTAAACTGGTATTTTTTAAATATAATATTTTGATAATCAAATTTTTAATACAGTTACTGAGTCCAATGTTAAGTTTTTTGCCACAGTTAAAACTTAACATTGGAGTATTCAATTAGTAGTTAATTTTGTAACTATAAATTTACTTTTTAATATTTTTAATATAACCTTAGGTATGGCAAATAAAAAACAGAACGCAGCAGAAGGGGCACCAGGAAATCCGGATGAAAAAATTCCCGGAATACAAGGAGATACGGTTTCGGCAACTGAAAATAACCCGGATGAAATAACAGCCCTAAAACCACGCAGGAGGGGCAGGACATCCGGAAAGCCTCAGGCGGGTATACAGGCAGCGGAACCTGCTGGCCGGGAGGTGACAAAGCCAGAGGAAAAAGCCACGCCCAATGAAGGCGTGCCTGCTGCGCCGGAACTTGTTGCATTAGAAGCCACAGAAGATGTTACAGCACCGGTAAAAGAGAAGAAAGAGAAGAAAGAAAAAAAAGGCAAAAAAGCCAAAGCCGCAAAGGCAAAGGAAAAAGTTAAGGGCAAAAAGAAAAAAGCCAAAGCCAAAAAGAAGAAAGAAAAACTAAAAAAGAAAAAGCAGAAAGCTAAAGCCATCAAGCTGGAAAAGGCCAAAGCAAAAAAGAAAGCCAAAAAGAAGGCCGGCAAAAAGAAATAAAGGATAGGCAGCTATCCTTTTTTCATTGAGGCGGATAATTAGTATATTGCCATATAAGATAAAGTACCGCTATTTGGTACGCAAGCCACAAACCGCTAATCATGAAAAAGATATTCCTGCTGCTGCCATTGGCACTTTTAGCTTCCTGTAAGCAAAATACCGCTTACACCGCTTCTGTTACCCGGGTCATTTGCGATACCCTCCTGGCAGATGATATCAGTATACGTGCCCTTGTTATTGACGGTGATAAAGTATGGTACGCCGGAAGCAGAGGGAAATACGGGTATGTAAGCCTTAGCGGGCAGAAAGCATTTAGCGGGATCATGGCACAGGATACGCTGTTCCCTGAGTTCAGGGCTATAGCAAAGACAAAACATCATATACTTATCCTTAATGCAGGCACACCAGCCTTGCTCTACAAGATAACCAAAGACGGCAGCCGCAATAAAGTAGTGTATACTGAAACAGGGGAGAAGGTATTTTATGACAGTATGCTGTTCCTCGATGACAAAGAAGGTATTGCCATGGGCGACCCTGTAGAGGGATGCCTCTCAGTCATCAAGACTACAGACGGAGGTGAAAGCTGGGCAAAGCTGCCCTGCACAAGCCTGCCGGCCACAGATAGTGGTGAAGCCGCATTTGCTGCCAGCAATACCAATATTGATATTGCCGGCAATACAATATGGATGGTATCGGGGGGTAAGAAATCCCGTGTTTTTGTAAGTAAAGACAAGGGGGAGAGCTGGCAGGCTTACAATACGCCAATTATTCAGGGTACTGAATCAACTGGTATTTATTCTGTTGATTTTTATGATGCCAAAACAGGCTACGCTGTGGGGGGCGACTACACAAGGACCAAAGAAGGAAGGGCCACTAAGATCAGTACACGGGATGGCGGCAGGACATGGAAAGCCGTTGCCGAAGACGCCGGCTTTGGGTACGCCTCCTGTGTGCGGTACCGGCCGGGGAGCTTGGGCAGGGAACTAATTTCCGCAGGGCCCTCGGGGATATACTATTCCTTTGACGGCGGCGCCACGTGGAAAAGGATATACAATGACACTTCGCTGCATACCGTACTATTTACTGACAGCAAAACCGTTGTGGCAGCCGGTAATGGCAAAATACTGAGGCTAAGGTTAGTGACACTCTAAAACTTCCTGTAAAGCAATATTATTTTACTTTTTTGGGCGTGTCCCTGCGGGCCGGGCTTTCCGCTGCAAGTCCTCATTCCGCTGCGCTGCATTGCGGGCTTTCCGCTGCAATCCCTCACGCGGGGTGGTCGGTGAGAGGGGAGTGGGCGGTTTTCATAATGATTTGTTAAAATTAATTTAAATCGTTACATTCGTAAAGGAAGAATATAGCGCCCGGCTTTACCCCGGCCAGCCCTCCGGGGNTTTTATTGATTTTTAATCAATTATGTTTTTTGTCGTGTACTAAACAAAAAGTTATAAATACAACAAAGCCGGGGTGTGCAGATTTTATAGTTTTTCTATAAACGTAAAAACTAATCCATAATACGTTTTAGGTCAAGTAATACCAGTACCTGGTTACCGTTGTTATAGACTTCAAACTGTGGGCCTTCCAGTTTTGCGCCATGCCACCCTTCAGCTTTTGTTTTTCTAATTTCTGCAAGTTTGGCAAGGCCTGTTACCAGTACCTTTTCGGTAATATTGACTTTTTTATTTTGAATAGTTAAAATAAGGTATTCTCCTGATTTGTTTTCATACCCGGTTATTGTATAAGAAAATTCGCCTGGAAAAGCAGCAATAAATTGTAGTACATAATCCCTGTATGGCTTTGTGCCGGGCTGCAATTCTTCCAGTGCATTATAATATGTTTCAGGTTTGTTTTCGGGCTTGCAGCACAGGCATAGTGCCAGGATGCTGAGGAATAATAATATATTTTGTTTCATCAGTTTATTTTCCTGCAAACATACAAAGTAACTAGCATTTTGCATGACCGGTATGGACATAAATGTCAGTATGTGGTTGGTATGCGATGCCGGAATTTGCCCGCACCCGTGTAGAAACGGATATGCGTATCACTATCATGCCCTGAATGCGCAAAAAATACTTTACAATAACTTTAATGGTTGAATTGATTTTCCTATTTTTGTTCCACTTTTAATAAGATAAACGCATTAATCATGAATTTACACGAATATCAGGGAAAAGAAATACTGGCAAGCCATGGCGTTCGCGTGCAGCGCGGTATTGTAGCCAATAATGCTGCTGAAGCTGTAGCCGCTGCTAAACAGTTAACGGCTGAAACCGGCACCGGATGGCACGTTATTAAGGCGCAGATCCATGCGGGAGGCCGCGGTAAGGGCGGAGGTGTTAAACTTGCTAAAAACCTTCAGCAGGTTGAAGAACTGGCAGAGCAGATAATAGGCATGGACCTGATAACCCCACAAACGCCCCCTACAGGCAAAAGGGTTCACAAGGTGCTTATTGCTGAAGATGTTTATTATCCCGGAGAAAGTGAAACTTCAGAGTTCTATATGTCTGTGCTTCTTAACAGGGGCAAAGGCCGCAACATGATAATGTATTCAACCGAAGGAGGTATGGATATTGAAGAAGTGGCTGAAAAAACACCACATCTTATTTTTACGGAAGAAATTGACCCTGCAGTGGGCCTTCAGGGTTTCCAGGCCAGGAGGATAGCCTTTAACCTTGGCCTTAGCGGCAATGCGTTCAAGGAAATGATAAGTTTTGTGACTTCGCTTTACAAAGCTTATGTAGAAAGCGATGCTTCGCTTTTTGAAATCAATCCCGTGCTGAAAACATCTGATAATAAAATAATGGCTGTAGATGCTAAAGTTGTACTTGACGACAACGCACTTTACCGCCAGAAGAAATATGCTGACATGCGCGACATCCGTGAGGAGAACCCTATTGAGGTTGAGGCTAAGGAAGTAGGCCTTAATTATGTGGACCTTGACGGTACTGTAGGCTGCATGGTTAACGGTGCCGGCCTTGCCATGGCAACCATGGACCTGATAAAATATGCAGGTTATGAGCCCGCAAACTTCCTTGACGTGGGAGGTACTGCTGATGCAAAGCGTGTAGAAACGGCTTTCCGTATCATTCTTAAAGATCCTAATGTTAAGGCTATACTTATCAATATATTTGGTGGTATTGTACGTTGCGACCGTGTAGCACAGGGTGTGGTGGATGCCTACAAAAATATGGGTGACTCCATCAAGGTGCCTATTATTGTCCGCCTGCAGGGAACTAACGCCGACATTGCTAAAGAACTTATTGATAACTCAGGCATGCCAATCCTTTCTGCTACTTTATTCCAGGAAGCAGCTGACCAGGTTAAAGCGGCTTTAGGAGGAAGCAATTAATACAGTAACTTAACATTTATCATAATAAAAAATCCCGGCCATAAACCGGGATTTTTATTTGTACATCATCATCTGTGCATAAGTTTTATTTGTGTCGGGAGCTGTATCTTTAAGCGATTTCCACAAGTAATTCCAGTACCTCATCAACCGATTGCAGCCTGTACTGCGCTGCCGTTGTACCCCTGCCCACTTTTACTGAGAATTCATTTTTTCCTTCAAGGCTTTCAAAAAGGTCTTCATCTGTTTTGTCATCGCCAATGGCTAAAACAAAATCATGTGTACCGCAAAGTATATGGTTTCGGCACGTAGTACCTTTATGAGCCATGAAGTGCTTTACCTCAATTACTTTATTGCCATCAATAATCTGGACGGGGGTGTTGTACAGGTGGTTCTTAAGCAAGGTAAGCAGCTCACGCGAATTTAAAAAACCGGGCTTTTCCTCAACACGCCGGTAATGCCATGCTACCCCAAATTCCTTAACTTCTATAAAACTCTGGGAGTTGAGTTCGGTATATTCTTTCATTATATCTATCACGCGTTCTTTCCATTCCGGCATTCCCTGTATAACAGGCTCCCAGGTGTTACGTTTAATATATCCTCCATGTTCGGCTACAAGGCCAACAGGCAGGTGCCCCAGGTGCTTCTCTAAGAAATCCCTGTTACGCCCGCTGATTACCCAAACTTCATTTTTAGGATTTCCTGCCAGTGCCCTGAGCAGGTCAAGCAGGTCGGTGTCAGGTATTGCCATATCGGGTGTAGGTTGCAGTTTTACCAGTGTGCCGTCAAAATCTAAAAGCAAAAGCCTTTTATCAGCCGCCCGGAATTGCTGCATCAGTACGGACCTTTCTTTACCATATAGCGGTTTCGTTTTTATATCAGCTTTGTGTACTTCTTCAGTTTCAGTTAAAAACCGTGCCACCCACCTGAAAACATCATGCTTTTTAAGATAACGCTGCATCCGTTCCATCCGCTGCGCCTGTTCTGTTTCATCCATGTTAAGGGAATAGCAGATCTTTTCGGCAATCTGCTCCGTATCAAAAGGGTTGATAGTTATGGCATCCTGCATTTCCTTTGCTGCTCCGGCCAAAATACTTAAAATGAGCGTGCCCTTCAGGTCTTTTCTCGATGCCACATACTCTTTTGCCACAAGGTTCATCCCGTCCCGCACTGGTGATATAAGGGCTATATCAGCACTTGTGTAAAGTGCGATAAGCTTTTCAAAATCAACAGACTGGTATTGGTATACAACAGGTGTCCACTTATAGTTTCCCATACTTCCGTTAATCCGGCTTATGGTGAGCTCAATCATCCGCTTTCTTTCCCCATACTTGCTTATCTCTTCCCTTGAAGGCACTATAACAAGCAGGAATACAACTTTTTCCTTCCACTCCGGGTATCTTTGCAGGAACTTTTCAAATGCGGCAAGCCGGTTATTGATTCCTTTTGTATAATCGAGCCTGTCCACAGAAAATATTATTTTTTTGTCCTCATACAGGCTTGTTATTTCATTCCGGAGCATCACAACATTTTCATTGTCGAAAGCGTCATAAAATTTATTAAAGTCAATGCTGATAGGGAAGGAGCCGAGTTTGGTATGGTGTGTGTCCTGGCTTATTACAAAATTACGCTGTGGTATTCCGAGTGTCTTTTCAACACATTCTGCAAAATGAATAGCATAATCCCAGGTGTGGAAACCCGCCAGGTTTGCACCCAGTATCCCTTCCAGCAGGTAACGCTTGGCTTTGTTAGGCAGGATGCGGAACAATTCAAAATTTGGGAAAGGTATGTGCAGGAAGAAACCTATCCTGGCATCAGGGTTAGCTTCACGAACCAGTTTGCCAAGCCCCAGGAAATGATAATCATGTATCCAGATAATATCGCCGGGTTCATATAGGGCATTTACTTTTTCAGCTACTATTTCATTGGCTGCTTTGTAGGCTTCAAAACCTTCATCATCATATTCTACAAAAGAAGGGAAATAATGGAAAAGAGACCACAGGACCGAGTTACTGAACACGTTGTAAAATTTCCTGTTCAGCTGCCTATCGAGGTACACCGGCTCAATATCAAATTTTTTGCTGTAGCTGTCTTTATATTTCTCCCATGTTTCCTTTTCAAAATCGGCAATACCCACCCAGGTAAGGTTACTGCTGCTCTTTTCGGAGTAGGATAATATGGCAGTGGCCAGCCCTCCGGCGCTTTGGGTTACATTTACCTTTCTGCCGGCCTTTTTTATAGAAACAGGTAACCTGTAAGATATGGTAATTATTTTCATGTACCTTGTTTACTGCACTTCCATGCGGGGTGACGTACCCAAAGATACAAAAGCCTTATTTTACAAGGGGTTTACAGTAGGTTACTTAACATATATTTAAGCTGCGCCTGGTTATAAAAAATCACTTTCCTGCTCAGGATTTTTTGTTCTTTCCGTTGTTGAACTTTACCTTTTCCATTACAGGCGCTGGCTTTTTAGGGCTGTCTCCCGTGATTTTTGACGGCTTTTTTACAACCGGTTTTTTTGTGTTGTCACCCGCCTTTCCGGCTGTTGTGCTTTTAAGATCAGTTTGTTTTGCGGGCTTTTTGATAATGAGTTTTTCCTTTGAAGCGGTATTGTCCTTAACCGCAGCCTTGTTCTGCTCCAGTACCTCGTTAGGGTTCTTTGGGTTGTCTTTAGTGCCGCGGAGGTGGATTACCAGGCCGTCAAGGAAGTTTCGCAGCACCTGGTCGCCGCATTCCATGTATTTAGGATGGTCCGCATTGCGGAAAAAAGCGCCTATCTCTGACTTTGAAATCCTGAAATCCACTAGCTGGAGGATATCCACAATCTGGTCATCGCGCAGCTGAAGCGCCACCCTTAGCTTCTTGAATATATCGTTGTTGTTCATTACCTGTATTTTCGCAAAGGTAACCATTCCATGTTTAGGCCCGCATTCCCCGTATATTTTTTTAAAACAAACACAATAAATTCTCAATAGCAAATGTCCTTAATCAGCAGCAGCCGGCTAAGCGCACATTTGTTGTGGCCTGGTCGCGCTGTCCGCTATATCTCCCCGCCGCAAAAGCTGGCGGCAGGGAGGATGCCGCTCCCATCGCGGCTAAAACCACACTCAGTCCATTCCTGCAGGCTTTCTGTCAGCTTGTTGTGTAAAGTCAGGATATTTTCGGGCAATGGTTGCTATGGATAGCTAAAAGCATCAGGATTTTATTTTATTGTAGTAGATTTTTTTGTAGTATAGCAACAAAATTGCAGTATGCTATGAACCGAAGGAACACACCCGCAAGAAAAGCAATACTCCAGCTGCTGCAGCAGGAAAAAACGGCACTTAGCCAGGACCGTATAGAAGCAGCGCTTAAGGGAGGCATGGACCGCGTTACCATTTACCGGGTGCTTAACCGTTTTTGTCAAGACGGTATCACCCATAAAATCCTTGCCGACGACGGAAAAAACTATTATGCCCTGTGCCGTGGCTGTGAAGGCGAAATGCATGACCATAATCACTTCCATTTCAGGTGCATATCCTGTCATAACATAGAATGCCTCGATGAAAAAGTGGCAGTAAGGCTTCCTGAAGGCTATAGCCTGCAGCATATATCGGGATGGGTTACCGGCCGTTGTGCCGCCTGTGCCGGGCAAAACCCAGTTTTGTAATGATATCCGGGGATTGGGAATCACAAAAAAATACGTACTTTTGCACCTCGAAAACAAGGAAAAACAATAATGTTAGACAGATTACAGATAATAAAACAAAAGTTTGACGAAGTATCAGACCTAATTATACAGCCGGATATAATAGCCGACCAAAAGCGTTATGTGCAGCTGAACAAAGAATATAAAGACCTTAAAGCGCTTGTTGAAAAGCGCGAAGAATACCTAAATGTAACGGGCAACCTCAAGGAAGCGCAGGATATAATTGCCGACGGCAGTGATGCTGAAATGGTGGAAATGGCCAGGATGCAGCTTGATGAAGCAAAAGAGAGGCTTCCACAGCTCGAAGACGAAATAAAATTCATGCTCATACCTAAAGACCCCGAAGACGCTAAGAATGTAATGGTAGAGATACGTGCCGGGACCGGGGGCGATGAAGCTAGTATATTTGCGGGCGACCTTTACCGCATGTACACAAAATACTGCGAAAGCAAAGGCTGGAAGACCAGCGTAGTAGATATAAGCGAAGGTACTTCGGGTGGTTTTAAAGAGATTATTTTTGAAGTTACGGGTGAGGATGTTTATGGTACACTAAAGTTTGAAGCTGGTGTGCACCGCGTGCAGCGCGTACCACAGACTGAGACACAGGGGCGTATCCACACCTCCGCCGCAACCGTAATGGTGCTTCCTGAAGCCGAAGAGTTTGATGTGCAGATTGATATGAACGATGTGCGTATTGACCTGTTCTGTTCATCAGGCCCAGGCGGCCAGTCCGTAAACACCACTAAGTCTGCCGTGCGGATGACGCACATCCCTACGGGCCTTGTGGCACAGTGCCAGGACGAAAAATCGCAGCACAAAAATAAAGACAAAGCCCTGCAGGTACTCCGTTCACGCCTCTATGAAATGGAACTTGCCAAAAAACAGGAAGAAGACGCGGCAAAGCGAAACAGCCAGGTCTCCAGCGGTGACCGCTCAGCCAAGATACGCACCTACAACTACCCACAGGGACGCGTTACCGACCACAGGATTGGCCTTACTCTCTATGACCTTGACGGCGTGATGAACGGCAACATCCAGAAACTTATCGACGAGTTGCAGCTGGTAAACAATACCGAAAAACTAAAGGAAACAGAAGTTTATTAATATATCCCGCTACGGCGGGATTTTTTCTTATTTCTGATAGCCCTAAAGAAATGATTTTTGATTACGGTTATCTGTTGAATCTTCGTTATCCTTATTGTATAATCATTATTTTTGCACTCACAACTTTTACAAAAATGACAATCCGGCAACTTACGCACCAGATTCTCCAAAAAAAATCCTTTCTCTGCATTGGGCTGGATGTGGACCTGGACAAAATACCACAACATCTACTTGCTGCCAAAGACCCGATATTTGAATTTAACAAAGCCATAATTGATGCCACGCACGACATTGCGGTGGCATATAAGCCCAACACTGCCTTTTATGAAGCATATGGGCTAAAGGGGTGGGCAGCCCTCGAAAAAACTATCAATTACCTTAATAACAAACATCCTGAGGTTTTCACTATTGCTGATGCCAAACGTGGTGATATTGGCAATACGTCAGCCATGTACGCAAAAGCGTTCCTGCAGGACCTGGGCTTTGACTCGGTTACTGTTGCGCCGTATATGGGCAAAGACAGCGTAGAGCCTTTCCTGGCAGTAAAGGGCAAGTTCACCATACTCCTGGCGCTCACCTCAAATGAAGGCGCTTTTGACTTTCAGGTACAGGGCGCCGGCAATGGCGAATTGTATAAAAAAGTCCTTGAAACATCCAAAACATGGCAGGGTAGCGACAACCTTATGTACGTAGCAGGGGCTACCAAAGCGGAGTACTTTAAAGAGATACGTAAAATTGTACCCGACAACTTTTTGCTCGTCCCCGGTGTAGGCACCCAGGGCGGAAGCCTTAAGGATGTCTGCCGCTATGGCATGAACAGCAGGGTAGGCCTGCTCGTTAATTCATCACGCGCCATAATATACGCCGGAACCGGGGAAGATTTTGCCCTCAAAGCCCGCGAAGAAGCCCTTAAAGTACAGCAGGAAATGAAAGAAATTTTATTTCAGGTTTAATGTTTCAGGTTGCCTCGCGCTTAATCAAGATATATCTCACTTTAACCCTGGACCTGCTTAACCCTAAAACCTGAAGCTTGAAACCTCAAACCAAATCTTATACCGACCAGATAGGCCACACCATTACCCTGTCCGCAACCCCTAAGCGTATAGTATCCCTTGTGCCGTCACAAACGGAGCTTCTCTTTGACCTTGGGCTTGAAGAGCGCATAGTGGGTATTACAAAATTTTGCGTCCATCCCTATCATTTCCGGGTGACGAAAGAAAAAGTAGGGGGTACCAAAAAAATACATATAGAAAAAATACGAATGCTGCAGCCCGATATTATCATCTGCAATAAAGAAGAAAATACAGAAGAAATCGTAGCATCCCTGCGCGCCATAGCGCCGGTATGGACCAGTAACATCATCACCATACAGGACACCCTGGACATGATTGAAGCCTTTGGCAGGATGTTTTCCGTGCGTACACAGGCACAGCAGTGGATTGATAAAATAAATTTCGGGCTTCAGGAATTTCAGGAATTTATTAAAGACAAAAAAACACTGAAAGCAGCCTATTTTATCTGGAAAAACCCATACATGGCAGCTGGCAGTGATACCTTTATCAATGAAATTATGAAGCTGAACAACTTTGCCAATATTTACGAAGGCCGGGGGCGCTATCCTGAAATTATCATCCAGAAAATAAGGATCCAGGGCAATCCGGACGTTGTTCTCCTCTCTTCAGAACCCTATCCTTTCCGGGAAGAAGACGCCTTTGAGGTAGGCCGCTTTACCCATCATGCCAAAACCGTTTTTGTAGATGGGGAAATGTTTTCCTGGTACGGTAGCCGGCTCGCCAAGGCTTTTCCATACTTCAGGCAGCTCCGTGAGCGGTTAACAGACGCTGACGAGGCTTAGCTATTTCGCCAGCCGCCGCAGATACGTTACATATTCTTCGGCGGTATCAAATTCTTCAAAACCTGTCTTGCCCAGCAACTTCCCGGTTTTATCCAGCAGCACAATATAAGGGAAAAATCCGTCTCGGTTATATTTTTCTGCCAGTATTATCTTCATGTCGTTCACATCCACCGGCTCCGGGTTACCCTTTTTCTGCAGGAAATCGGCCCGCAGCAACACCCATGATTTTTTAGCTTCTGCTTTGAAGGCTTCACTTTGCCACACCGTCTTCTCCAGTTCCATACAACGCGCGCACCAGTCAGACCCCGAAAAAACAAGCAAGATAGTTTTGTTTTCAGCGGCAGCTTTCTTTTTTGCGGTCTCAAGGTCATAGTTCCAGTCCTGCGCAAGGCACGTTAAAGGCAGCAAAAAGCCAAGCAAAAAAATACTCTTCCTCACGTTTTCTCTTTTTTTGGCAAAAATAATAAAGTACACGTATCCCCGTGCGGCGCCACCACATTATTTCTTCAATACCACACCTCAACTGATTTTCCGGCAGGGCATCCCGCGGTAGCATATTTTCAGTACAAAAGGTTTTTTAATAATCTGGAGCAGCCGGCTAAGTACCTTTTTTTTGGGGCTTGGTCCTGCTGTCGGCTCTATCTCCAGGCTGCCCTAAGCACGGCAGCCTGGAGGATGCCGCCTCCATCAGGGCTAAAGGGAATGGGTGGTGTGTGCCTGGGTAGGAAAGTCAAAAAAATGTTTTAAAGTAAAGCATACCTCAGGATTTTGGGATATACAAATACTGTCTCGCATATACCTTTACCAAAGTCACGTTCTCAGATATATTCTATTAATCGGTCTATTCACAAACTAAAATTAGGGCTACATACAAAATGCCGATAGTGTAGCTACCGGCATTCTTCTAACTAACCCTAACCAAATGTGAGAAAACCATTAATTTGTGGTGCAAATTACTTAAATAAATTTCGCTCAGATGTTAAGGCAGTGTTATTTTTATTGTGCTGAAAACTAAAAAATTAGCTACCGTTTATCCTGCATGGCAAACACTTTTTTCAGCAGTGATGAGGTACGTGCACTAAGGTTCTTCCTGATGTTTTTCTCTTCAACGGCAATCATTTTGAATACGCCTTCCAAGGCTTTGCTGGTAACATAATCATTAAGGTCCGGGTTAACTTTGCTCACCATAGGCAGGCTGTTGTATTTATTGATTAATTTTGCCCAAACCGTGTCAGCGCCTACCTTGCTCAGCGAATTTTTAACCACGGGGTTAAATTTTGTATATAAAGGTGTTGTGGTGTTGGTTTGCAGGTAGGCAGTAGCTGAGTTATCAGCGCCAAGCAGGATATTCCGTGCATCAGTGATGGTCATGTTCTTTACTGCCGTAACAAAAATAGGTGTAGCTTCTTTTACAGCGTCCTCGGCGGCACGGTTAAGGACCTTTATGCCTTCATCCGCAAGGCTGCCCATTCCCATTTTACGCAGTGTCTGGTCCACTTTCATCAACTCTTCCGGCAGGAGTATCTTCACCGCTTCATTTTTATAAAACCCGTCTACCGCCGTCAGCTTGGAAACCTGTTCGGATATTCCTTTGTTCAAAGCTTCTTTTAATGCGGCCGAAATATCGGCATTAGTTACAACACCCTTCCCTGTTTTAGAAGCTACCGTACTTTTGGCTTTATCTACAAGGCCTTTAAGTTGCGCATTCGCACACGTGGCAATTAGTATTAAAAATACTGCTGTTAATATTTTTTTCCTCATAATTGTAATTTATTGATAAATAAAAAATGTTCCTAATATAAATTAAAATTATTCTTTCATAAAGAAATAAGATATAGTTATTTATAAATAATTCCTATGAAAAAATACATTTGTAAAAGATAAAAACTATTAACAAAAAACATTATGGAAAACACTAAACTTACCACAGCTTCAGGCAGGCCCTATACAGAACATGAAAATTCCCAGACAGTTGGGCCAAGGGGGCCAATATTATTACAAGATTTCATTCTTCATGAAAAATTAGCACATTTCAACCGTGAGCGTATTCCTGAGAGGGTAGTCCATGCCAAAGGTTCAGGCGCTTATGGTACATTTACAGTTACGCATGATATAACACAATATACCCGTGCAAAGATTTTTGCCGCGGTAGGGAAGCAGACAGACCTTTTCCTGCGATTTTCGACAGTAGGTGGCGAAAAAGGCTCGGCCGATACAGAGCGTGACCCACGGGGATTTGCCATAAAATTTTATACCGAGGACGGCAATTGGGACTTGGTGGGCAATAACACGCCGGTATTCTTCATTAAAGATCCGAAAAAATTCCCGGATTTTATACACACACAGAAACGCGACCCGCAAACTAATATGAAATCGCCTGCCATGATGTGGGATTTTTGGTCATTAAATCCTGAAAGCCTCCATCAGGTACTTATACTCATGAGCGACAGGGGCACTCCTTATGGTTACAGGCACATGCATGGTTTTGGAAGCCATACATTTTCCTTCATAAATAATGATAATGAGCGCTTTTATGTCAAATTTCATTTCATCACCGCCCAGGGCATAAAGAATTACACAAATAACCAGTCAACCGAAATGAAGGGTACAGATCCTGATTTTGCACAGCGCGACCTTTTTGAAAACATTGAGAAAGGCAATTACCCTAAATGGTTTATGAAGATTCAGGTAATGCCTGAAGCAGAAGCAGTAACGTATAACATCAATCCGTTTGACCTGACCAAAGTTTGGCCGCATGCGGATTATCCGCTTATAGATGTTGGCGTAATAGAACTGAACCGAAACCCGGATAATTATTTCCAGGATGTAGAACAGGCAGCATTTGCCCCCGCGCATGTAATTGACGGTATAGGGTATTCTCCGGATAAGATGCTGCAGGGAAGGCTGCTCTCATACCCAGACGCCCACCGCTACCGCTTAGGTGCCAACTACGAACAAATACCGGTAAACAAATGCCCTTTTGCCATAAATAATTATCAAAGGGATGGAATAATGAGGGTTGACGGCAATGGCGGCAGCAAGCCGAATTATTTTCCTAATAGTTTTGACAATATTAAAATAGATGAGCGTTACAAAGAGCCGGCCTGGGAGCTCGAGAGCAATTTGGCAGACTGGTATGACCGGAATGCGGAAGGAGAAAATGATCACTACAGTCAGCCGGGCAATCTCTTCAGGCTTATGGACGAAGAGGCAAAACAAAATACTATTAATAATATTGTAGGCGCCATGAGCGGCATATCGGGGCCAAAGCGTGATGAAATTATAAACAGGCAGTTGTGCCACTGGTTCAGGGCCGATATCAACCTTGGGTTGGCTATTGCGTCAGGATTAAATGTAACTATTGACAGGGCTATGTTTACCCCGCACACTGCGTAATATTCCGCAATAATCAGGAAGAAGCCGTCTCAATACTTAAATTTTGAGACGGTTTTTTATTTGA
>NZ_NOXV01000272.1 GCF_002251835.1 Flavobacterium cyanobacteriorum | reverse complement strand
GTGAATAATCCCTTAAAGGTACAATTTTGAAAGCAATTCACAACTCAGCTCGTTTTGTATGATATTAAGCNTATTTACGCCTGTGAATAATCCCTTAAAGGTACAATTTTGAAAGCAATTCACAACTGTTACCGTTAACTGTAGTTTTTGCGTTCCCCTGTGAATAATCCCTTAAAGGTACAATTTTGAAAGCAATTCACAACCTCTTGTATCGGTTGATGCAATCGAATTTGCCTGTGAATAATCCCTTAAAGGTACAATTTTGAAAGCAATTCACAACTCAGCTCGTTTTGTATGATATTAAGCTGAGCCTGTGAATAATCCCTTAAAGGTACAATTTTGAAAGCAATTCACAACAATAAAACGAAAGCGTTAGAAGACCCTAAACCTGTGAATAATCCCTTAAAGGTACAATTTTGAAAGCAATTCACAACCGAGGCAGTTATCGAGATACTCAAGATGGGCCTGTGAATAATCCCTTAAAGGTACAATTTTGAAAGCAATTCACAACAAGCTTGTAGATTTTTTTCCATTTCTTCAACCTGTGAATAATCCCTTAAAGGTACAATTTTGAAAGCAATT
>NZ_NOXV01000233.1 GCF_002251835.1 Flavobacterium cyanobacteriorum | reverse complement strand
ACTTTGCCATGCAGGGGGATGAGCAGCGAAACTTGGTAAATAATCTTGGAGATTATCTTGATGCAAAAAATTATACAGTAAGTAGTGTTGAAGATATGCTATTTGCATTAGATTTTTTTCAAGATGTTAATAATCCAAATATTACTTTTGAACAATTTGTAAGTTACTTTTTAGAAGAATATCAAGAAACTTCAACAGATTTGGAAGTTATTGACCCGGATCTTATTACCTTTGATGAGCCTGTTGTTCAGGCAAGCCTGCCATCATTTAACTCAATGATTTTAGCTTTTCCTAAGCTTACGCAGAATGGCTACTATTATCAAATGCCAACGCCTCAAGTATATAACCTTGTTGGTGGTAGCCTTTTAAATAGCTATCTTGCAGATCCAGATTTATACGGCAATGCTTGTTCAATAAGAGGTTCGAGAGGGTTGTTGTATAGTGGCATCCATATTCCAGTTCTTAATTATGGTAATGGCCAACGAACACAAAAAGGTGCCGATGGAAAAAACTATATACTTGATGCTGTTTCTTTTGATAAATTTATGGTTAGTAAATTTGGTGAAGCCACACATAAGCTAACAGGTGCCGATGCTAATAACCCTACAAAAGTTGCAGAAATGCTAAAGGGAAAAACAGGTATTTATGTAATTGTCAATAGTAACCCTGGTAATTCAGGTGCCAATTATTCAGGACACGTAGATTTAATAATAAACGGGCAATGCATAGGTGGGGAATATACTACACCACGCGGAGGCGTTAAATCAATAAGAATATGGATACTAAATTAAAACTGGTTTTCTTACTGTTTTGTATTATTTTATTTTCCTCTTGCAAAGTACAAAAGTATAAAAATGAAAAAAAAGATTTTTTAGAATCTTATAAAAGCGCAGTATTTAGAGGTTGTTTTAATGAAACTACAGGTAAAGACTTTACAAGATTCTTAAACGAACATAATGATTTAGGAGCATACACTGATGTTGAAATACTATTGCATGCTACATATGAACAGGCTTATAACAAAGGCAAGGTGTTTTCATTAGGCATCAAACCTGTTTCCTACCCGGATGCCAATAACGTAATTCCGGGATATAGGGATTGTTTCAGGTATGCTATGAGTAAAGAAGTAGACGNTACAAGATTCTTAAACGAACATAATGATTTAGGAGCATACACTGATGTTGAAATACTATTGCATGCTACATATGAACAGGCTTATAACAAAGGCAAGGTGTTTTCATTAGGCATCAAACCTGTTTCCTACCCGGATGCCAATAACGTAATTCCGGGATATAGGGATTGTTTCAGGTATGCTATGAGTAAAGAAGTAGACGCTATGGCTCGGGCCGAATATAAAAGAATGAAAAAAGCCGAAGGAAAGTTTGAGATGATTTATGAGTAATGTCATTAGGGGCAATGACTGATTACATAAAGCTTTAACTCTATATGGCGATGCATTTACAGCACCAAGTAATCAAGGATTAATAGCTATATTATGAAAAATATATGCTTAATAGCTAAGTACACGACAAAAATTGTATTAAATTAATTTCCAGCTTA
>NZ_NOXV01000278.1 GCF_002251835.1 Flavobacterium cyanobacteriorum | reverse complement strand
GTACTGATGTCGTGGGGTCGTTTTTAAGCTGCCGCATAACGTTTTGCGTGTTGCCGCAGTTGGCGATTTCGGAGCACTTCACTGTCACCCAGCACAAAAGTTTGATAGGAGCACTCAGCTACAATTTTGCACGTCACCGCCAATTGAGGCAACACGCTGTTACCAGTAGTGCTTCTTCGTCTGTTGTCGCTGTATCTGTTCATTTACCGCTGTCTTGGTGCGTTGGCTTGGTGGCTCTTTTGATTTTTTTGTTTGGTTTTGTGCGGATGCAAAAAAGCAAATGTGCCACCAAAAGCGTTGGTTAATATGCTCCTAAAAACTTATGTCCGTTGAAGTGAACCAAATGGTCGGGATTGTCCGCAATCCAAACTTCTGTTTCCCAAGCAACATCTAACATCCATTTTCTAAAGTCAGGTCGAGTAAGAAAACCAGTTACAAAGATTAGTTCAGCTTTGCAGTCTTTCAGCATTTTCTTTAACTCTAAAACTCTTGTTTCACTCATAGGTCCCGAACTATGAACTGCTTCGATTAAATAAAGCCAATTGTTCTTTTTACTGTAAGCAATTATATCGGGAAGTTCATCGTGAGAAAGTTCAAAAAAATTCAGCTTTTTAAGTTCTTCTAATTCTATGTGTAATGTTTTGTTTGATGTGTCGCCAATATAAAGAACAGCACAGTCGCTACCGAAACGTGGAAGAAATTCTTCTATGAGAGCTTTCTGCAAAACATTGTGTTCGCCAAGAGAAAGTTCTATTGGTTTCCCGTTGGGAAGTTTTACAGGGATTTTTTCAAGGTCTCTTTTTCGTGAAAGAATTTCGGCAAGTGAAGGTTTGTTTTTATTGAATGCTTTTAAATTCTTTGTCCAGCTGGGTGTTTTGTATGAAACAATAAGTTGTTTGAAATCTGGATGCAAAGCGTAACCTCTTGTTGGGTCATTTGTAGCAGAGCCTTTGTTTACTCCGCTATTCACAATGATGTCCGCGAGAACAAGAAGTTTTAAATCTTTTCTTCGTATGTCGTCATAAGAACCTGATGATATTTTTTCTTCAAAATTTTTGTTTACGAGGTTTATTATGTCACGAGATTTAAGATTTGCGTTTTCTTTAGCTTTACTCCAGTCCTTAGTTACGCCTGCAACAGCAAGAAAGCAAACAGCCATTCTTTCCAAACCTCTTTCGGTTTTGGTCATTGGAATCCCGACACTCTCTAAGATGTCGAGTGCCTCATTTATAATTTTTTGAACAGCTTTTGATTTAGTGCTTTTGGGTATATAATTCTTCATCTTAAAAAAGTGTCAGCACTTGATTTGGCTGTAAGTTATTTTCTATAATTTCTTCTGCTGAATACAGTTCTTCCATTTGAAAGCACTCTTTCAATGCTAATGCCATTTGATATGCCAACAGGGGAGGAACTGCATTTCCGATTTGATTAAATCTTTGGGTTTCGTTTCCGATAAACTCATACCAATCAGGAAAACTCTGTAGTCTAGCCGCTTCACTATGCAAAAGTCTTCTTCTTCTCCCGTCTTTTAGCCTTACTCGTTGCATATCACCCGTTGCTCCAGCAAGATTTCTACAAGTCAGGGTTCTTGCGGGTTTGTCAGCATACAAGTCTCTTGGGTTAATGCACGAAGATGCTTTTTCATATTTGGCAACATATGTGTCCATCGATGCAGTAAAAAATTTGCTTTCAGGAGGAGTAGTGAACATCAAATCTCCTATTGCTTCACCTACTGTTACTTTATGATGATTTGGTTTCGGGAAGTTAAATTTTGCTCGATGACCAAAAACAAAAAGTCTTTCTCTGTTTTGGGGAACACCAAAATTTACTGCGTTGAGCAACTTAAAGTCAATGATATAACCTAGTTTTCGAAGCTCAATCAATACTAAATCGAAATACCATTTATTCGTGTATAAAAGTCCACGAACATTCTCGAACATAAAAACCTTCGGTTGCAACTTCTTTACCGCATCAATAAAAACGGGAAACCCGTCTCTTGCATCTTCCATTCCTTTTTGGTGTCCGCCTACGCTAAAAGGTTGACAAGGTGGCCCACCAATGACGATGTCCGCTTGTGGGTATTCAAAGTCGAGGTCAAGTTTTATAGGTAAGCAATCGCCAACAAGATTTTTGTTATATGTGTCAGAAGCGGCTTTGTCCATTTCATAGCCAATGGTCTTGTAACCCGCAGCTTCAAAGCCTAAAGACAAACCACCACAACCGGCAAACAAGTCAAGAACAACCTCTTTTTCGGTTATCCTCGGCTTTAATGTTTCGTTTATGTAGTCTATGTAATTTGTCATTGATTTTGTATGTGTCAAAGATAATAAAAACAGGTCTGTTATAGCTCTGAATTTTCAACAAAAGCTGAAAGTCTTGGTGCGGTTGGGCAAAATAAAATGTGCTGCAAACTGTGTCGGTTTGTGGTTGGCTTTACAGCTCTTTTTATTTTGCTGAAGCGTTGGCATTTTGTCGTCCATTTTTAGCACTATCATTGATGGTCTGCACTGTCGTCATAGCATTACTGGTAACGTATCGGGGCTTTGCGTAGTAGCCCTTAGTAAAAACTTAAAATTAACCACGACACTTGATAGGGTTATTACGCAAAACCCTTGTTATGTGCCGTTTTTCTTCACAAATCTTATTAAATATGAACTGGAAAAGATACCGTTTAAAAACTTATGCTGTTAGCGACAACAGACCATTAATCTTCAATCCTGAATATCCTTGGTGGTGTTCTGGTTATGGTGAAGATGATAAAGGTGAATACTCTGTAATAATTGCGTATTTACCAACGGATGAAGATTTAATAAAGTATTGGCATGATGCTTTTGATGTGGAATTTACAGAAGAAGAAAGCATAAGTTTCTCTGATAGATTTCCGAAGCCAAGTTACTTCGTGCCTTAAAATGGCACATAACGTTATACAGCTTGTAGCAGTAGCGGTTAAAATTACCAAAACTTTTGGTTATTCACGAACGATACAATTACAAAAGCGACTTTCAGTTATGCCCAAAAGCCGCTATTGCTACAAACTGTGGTTAGCAAACGTTTTAATTTGTAAGTTCAATTATTTGAAAGTTATAGGTTGAATTTGAATATTTTTTGGATAAACTGGGTAATAAAATTGCAAAACTTGAAATTCCTACACTAGATAAAAATGCAGTTAATGCAGCTTGTGTGTCACCAATAACAAGTATAGGTGCTAAACCTAAAGTAAAAGCACCAACAATAATAAAACTTGTTGCGATAATAGTTGTAGATAAACTTCGTTTTCTGATAAATTTAATTTCATCTAATTTTAATGATTTTTCATCGATTAATATAGTGTTATCATCAACAAATTTTAATTTTCCAAATAGTTTTTCGCCATTCATTGTTTTGATTTTCACTCTCTTATTTTCTTTAATTACAAAAGTTTCACCATTATTAATGTTAGTTATTTGTAAATGTTTTTCTTGAGCAAAAAAGATAAATGGAATAAAAAGAAACAAAATAATATACTTCATAAATTTTTTCATTGAACGTTAAACTCTATTTTACCTTCACTATTCCAACCCTCAATATTGGTGTCAAGCCTATATCTATTGCATTTTGTAGAACCTTGAAACTCTAAATATTCTCCTGAATAAAATGAATACAATCCACTTTTAAGAAGTTTTATATTAATTTCTAATTCATAAGTACCATTTTCAGAGTTGTATGAAACAGTAGACCAACCACCACCATATGCTTCTATAGAACCTTTTATATAGGAAACTTCATTATCAGTGAAGATTATAGGGTTTATATAAATTCTTGCATTAAAATCATTAGTTTTTTCAAATAAATTTATTTGTTCCCCAAAAAACGTATTTGTAGACGGAATAATAATTTTATAAGTAATAATATCACCTATATTATAAGTAGATTGTAAAGGTGTAATTTTTACTAAGTCATCAACTCTTGTTGAAGAGCCATAATCGAAACAGTCATCATCTCCTCCAGGACAACCCGTAAGGGTTGCCATGAGGAGAAATAATCCTGTAAATTTTAATAATTTAGTACCCATAGCTATTGAATAAGTTTCTTATTGGAGTAGCTTGAGCTGGATAAGCATTTATTAATGCGTCTCTAAATTGAGTTGGTGTTTCAATATTTGAATTTAATCTATTGAAAACAGATGATAAATCATTTGTATTAGTTGAGTTTCCAATAAAGCAATTATCAACAATACCATTAATAATTGTTGTACCATTGCCACTTCTTCGTCTTGAAATTGAAGTATTGTCGACTTGATTATCCAATAAATCCCACATTATACCGTGTGCAAACCAATGTAAATCATCAAATTTAGTAGCAGTCATTGGTATATCACAAATATTAAAACGCTCCATATAAGTATTTATATTACTTGTTGGATACATATTTGTACCAAAACTACTTGGTGTCATATATGCTTTACCATACACAGCCGAAGTAATTTTAAACTCACAAAAGTTACCCCAACCTTCAGCTAAACCAATAATTCTTCCAGCTTGAAATGAAGGTTTACTGCCATCAACATAAGGGTCGCCATGTAAAAATGAGTTACTCATTTCACTTGCGTAAACTTGTGCCCAGAAACCAGCACCAGCTTTCATAGCATGCGAAAAGTGACCAGATTCGTGAAAGATTGTTTGATGTATTCTTACTGTATTACTTGGACTGCCATCTTTGATTTTTTTATTGTTAAGTCCAGCAAAAATAAAATCAGGTCTTAAATGCTGTGGAACAAGCGAAACAACTACACCACTCACAACATTTGTCATTACGTGCCAAAAATTAGCTTGACCAATGTTTGCGATAGTTGACATACCTGCTAATTGCGGATATTTGTGTAACATAGGAGTAGAAGCATTTTGTCCTTTCGCAAAACACCAAACATTTGCAGTACTAACTGTATGAGATACTCCGTTGCTATTTGAAAAATCAATATATTTTCTTAAACCATTGTGAGTTGTGCCTTTAAACCATAAATGACCGCCTGCTAAATCAATACCAAATACACCTGTATGTGGTTCACCGTGCATAATGTTTTTTGTTCTACCATTATTACCTCTTGTAATTGTCATTAAGTGGTCTGAAACCCATAAACCAATAATTTCATTCCAAGTTTTTCTAATTGTAGCTGTGTAACCTCTCCATTTTGCTCTAATTCTAACTTTACCACGATATTTTTTTGGTGCTTCAAAATATCCATTGTTATCAGTATAAGTATATCTCCAAAAAATATTTCTACCAATACTAATTTTAGCTTTTAAAAGAGGATCAAGGTTTTGATTGTCTGTGTTTTGAACTTTAACATAACCATTTGGTCTATATCTTCTTCCAAATAATCTACTTGAAGATTGTTGTGCTAAAGAATTTCTCAAATATTCGGGTAATGTTTCAGCAGTAATTTCAATTTCATCTGCTAAAAGGTCTTCTTGCCAATTGGCAAAAAACAAAGCAACAGTTTCAACATCGTATTCTTCTTCTGTAGGTTCGTATATTTTGTCAAGTATTACATACGGTACTGATGAAGGAAATTGATAACCAACTGGAATTAATGTGTAAGCTGAATGATAAATATCATTTTCATCTTTCGGCATTACATAATAATCTCCCTCTTCTTTAATTTCATAATCAAGAGGATAGTCTTGTAAAACTGGTGCATTTTCATCATCACTATTATCCAATTCATCTAACATTATGAGCTGTTCAGTTGTGTTTGGTGTAATTTTAATGTAATAATGTGTTGCTTCCACAGTTTTACCCTCAAAAGGAGAGTTTGGAACAACTGAATTATAGTAATCAAATGCACTTTGCATGTTCGCAACAGTGTAAGGATTATCTAATTTTTCACCCAAAACAATTGGCATATGTTCGTCGGGTTTGTCATTTTCATTAGTCCGCATTGCTAATGTGCTGTTAGACTTAGAATTTTCAGTGTCTTTTAAAATTTCATCGTCATTACAGCTTGTAAAGAGAACGAAAGCAGAAAGGAAATAAAAAATTTTCTTCATTGTTTATAAAAATTAAAGGTTAAAATTACTTTTTAATCATCGTAAACTTCTTGTTATTATTGTTTTACGTTTCGTTTTTCATAAAATGTTTNATTAATGCCAATGTTTGTTTTAATAAACGAAACGCAAAAGCTAACAGGGATGAATATTTTGACCCATTACTTTATAAGGAACGGTATAAAATCGAAAGGGCAAACGCCTGGATGGATAGCTTTAGGTCGTTGTTAAATCGATTTGACACAACAACCGCAAGCTGGTTAGGCTTTAATTACCTGGCTTTTACAATCATCGCACTAAAGAAATTTAATAAAATAAAAGTTTAAACCACTTCATAACTTAAACTCGCAATTATTTCAAGAAATATTTTAATTTAATCACCTTCGGGTGTTTTTTTTATAGCCGCATACATACCCAATGCACCATCGCCACTAGTAAAGCAATTATACCCTGTAGACCACCCCGATTAACCCGAGGCTGGATACAGGAGACGG
>NZ_NOXV01000260.1 GCF_002251835.1 Flavobacterium cyanobacteriorum | reverse complement strand
GTGCCGAACCGGGTCAGGGTAAGCTCACCTGTATATTCTGCACTGGTTTCTGGTGAAAAATAATCGTCAGTAGAAAAACTAAAAATCGCTTTTCCGGTAAGATTACCATCTGTTTCCTGCAAAAGTGTATACGTCTGACCTTCCTCAAATACAACATTTTCTGAAATCAGAACTATGCTCCATGGGGTATTGGTTCGTTTATAATCTTCATCTATACCACCTATACCAAAATAATATTTTCCGTCAATAAGTTGGTAATAGCAGTTAAAGTCCCTGGTGCGGTCTATAAACGTTTTGCCGTTTATCTTGCAGGCAAAAACCCCGGCACCGGTTGTGGTGGCAGCCGGCAGCGGATCATTGCTGTCATCATCGTCCTTACTGCACCCTGATAAAAGCAGTACTAACGCAAAGGTGACTAGTAGTGGTTTCATTTTAATTGGATTTATGCGAAGCTAACAAATAACTGTCAATCAGGAACAAACACTATAAAATTTAAAAATTTAATATTATTCAGAATACANAATGGTTAAGTTTGATAGTGTTAAATTTTATTTAGGACAGGATTGTTAAAAAATTAAAAAACGTGTTGCGGTTTAATGGTTAATTATTATATTGCGCCACAAAAATTTTATTACCTCAGGAAGTATGAAAGTTAACAAAATTATGGCTTTAAAACTGATGCTGGCACTTGCAGTAGCAGTTGGTTTTACTAGTTGTAGTAAAAAAGGGTCTGGCGGTTCTGCGGCAACAGGCTGGAAGATTAATGATAAGAAAGGCGGTTTCCAGTACAACTCCAAATTCAAGAAGCAGCAGGCTGCCCCTGGGCTTGTTGAAGTAGAAGGCGGCACCTACACTATGGGCCGCGTTCAGGACGATGTAATGCATGACTGGAATAACACACCTACACAACAGCACGTCCAGTCTTTTTTCATGGATGAAACTGAGGTTACCAACATGATGTACATGGAATACCTTGACTGGCTGAAAAGGGTTTTCCCGCCTACAGAGGAAAACTATAAGAACATCTATGTCGGGGCCCTGCCTGATACCCTTGTATGGAGAAGTGCATTGGGTTATAATGAAACCATGACAAACAACTACTTAAGGCATCCGGCCTACGGTACCTACCCTGTAGTTGGTGTTAACTGGATTCAGGCGGTTGAGTTTGCTAAATGGAGGACTGACCGTGTAAACGAAGGTGTCCTTGAAAAAGAAGGCTATCTTAAAAAAGATGCTAAGTTAGTTGATGTTACTGCCGAAAGCACCTTTAATACCGAAGCTTACCTTGAAAGTCCAAGTAAATCTTACGGCGGTAATGAAGAAATAGTACTCAAAGGCCCAAGAAATAAACTTGCCAATAAAGAAGATGCGAAAGGAGTATACGCGCAAAGGACATCGGGCCTAATTTTGCCCGAGTATAGGCTTCCAACCGAAGCCGAATGGGAATATGCAGCCGTGGCGCTGGTAGGCAACCGTGAATATAATGTTTATAAAGGAAATAAAAAATACCCATGGAAAGGCCAGTATACCCGTAATTCAAAAAGGCAAAACAGGGGTGACCAGTTAGCCAACTTCAAGCAGGGTAAAGGTGACTATGGCGGAATCGCAGGATGGTCTGATGATAATGCAGACATTACCTCACCGGCAAAATCATACCCGCCAAACGACTTCGGCCTGTATGATATGGCTGGTAACGTAGCCGAGTGGGTTGCTGATGTCTATCGCCCAATTGTAGACGATGAGGCTAATGACTTTAACTACTACAGGGGTAATGTGTACATGAAAAATAAAATCGGAGATGACGGAAGGGCCGAACTTGTAACCGCTGAAACTATCGAATACGACACACTTTCAAACGGCCGCATACAGTACAGGAACCTTCCCGGACAAATTGCCCAGACGCAGGTTACCGACGAAGACACATACTTAAGGCAGAACTATACCAAGAGTGACAACAGGAACTACAGGGATGGTGACAGGCAGTCTACACGTTATTACAACTATGGTGGCACCGAAGAGGAGGCCGCGGCTGCTGATGCCAAGAAAAGAATGTATGAGTCCCCTAAGCACCTGGTATCTAAAGACAGCCTTGGCAATATGATACGTAAATATGACACCTCATCAAAAAGGACTACGCTCATAAATGACAATGTAAGGGTTTACAAAGGCGGTTCCTGGAGGGACAGGGCTTACTGGCTCGATCCTGCTCAAAGGAGATACTTCCCGCAGGATATGGCTACTGACTATATAGGATTCAGGTGTGCCATGTCTAAAGTTGGCCCTAAATCAAAAAAGAAAAAAGCAAGGAACTAATTCTTGAGAATAATTATAATAAAAGCCCTATATTAGGGCTTTTATTTTTTATAACCCATGACTACCGAAGCACTATACCAACACTTCCTTACCTGTACATCAATATCCACTGATACCCGCAAAATAGAACCCGGCTCCATGTTCTTTGCCCTTAAGGGAGACCATTTTGACGCCAACACCTTTGCGAAGGAAGCCTTGGCAAAGGGAGCAGCCTTTGTAGTTATTGATAATCCGGATTATTACGAAAACGACAAAATGCTGCTTGTAAACAATAGCCTTGAAGCGCTTCAGCAGCTGGCAAACTTCCACCGGAAACAACTGGGGCTGCCAATAATAGCACTAACCGGCAGCAACGGCAAAACCACAACTAAGGAACTTATCTATGCGGTACTTTCCAGTAAATATATTACCCGGGCAACACAGGGCAACCTCAACAATCACATTGGTGTACCACTCACCCTGCTTTCATTTACAAAAAATACCGAAGTAGGCATTGTGGAAATGGGAGCAAACCACCAGCGGGAAATAGCCATGCTTTGCCGCATCACTGAGCCTAATTTTGGCTATATAACAAATTTTGGCAAGGCTCACCTTGAGGGCTTCGGAGGTATTGAAGGTGTTATAAAAGGCAAAAGCGAATTGTATGACTACCTCTCCGAAAATATAAAAACTGCATTTGTAAACCTGGACGACCCCTTACAAAAAGAAAAAACCCAAAACCTCTCAAGATATACTTTCGCAACCGGAACCTATAACTGTGACGTAAGGATTGAAAGTACCGGTGCAGGGCCTATGGCCCAGGTTGGGTACAATGGCCTGCTCATAAAATCAAAACTGATTGGAAAATACAATATAACCAATATAAGCGCGGCTATAACAATAGGCAACTATTTCAAAGTAAGTGACCGCAAAATCAAAGAGGCTATTGAAAGTTATGTGCCTGCGAACAACAGGTCCCAGATTATTGAGAAGGGAAACAAACGCATTATCCTTGATGCCTATAATGCCAATCCAAGCAGCATGGCGGCAGCTATAGACAATTTTTCGTTGCTTCAGGAAAATCCTAAAATAGCTCTATTGGGAGACATGTTTGAACTGGGGCCGGAAAGTAATTACGAACACAGCCGGATTATAGATATAATGTCTGAGAAAAAAGAAATTAGCACATACTTCATTGGCAAAGACTTCTACCAAGCGAAAACAGAAAAGCCCAATCTCCATTTTTACAATGATTATGAGGCTTTTACAGCTTCATTTTCCGGAGCGCCTGACAACGCCGCCATATTAATCAAAGGATCGCGCGGTATGGCACTGGAAAGGGCGCTCGAACTTCTCTGAGGCCGCACTTCCCGGTCCGTCAACAGTATATTAGCGGCAGCCATGGCCGCTATACCCGCATGAAATGCCATAGTACGCTTATCAGCTCTTACCTTTTCACGCACAAAATCCATAAGTAACATCCCAAACTGGCATAAATCTACATTACACCGCGGGATATTTTTTATGATCAGGAGCAGCTATCTCATGGCATATCTATATACACCTGTCCCGCTGTCAGCTCTATCTCCCCGCCGCCATAAGCGGGGCGGCGGGGAGGATGCCGCTTCCATCGGGGCTAAAGGGAGAGGGCACTGCCTGGCCTGTTGTTTTCAGTTTTTTAAAACAGGACATGTAGAATTTTCTACAGCTATATGTAGAAGTTCTACAAAAACAGCATCAGCAAACTTCCGCGACTTTGCCTATTACTGTTTAATAATCAGTTAATTACAAACAAAGATTTATCACAATCACTTTGGCACAATTATTTCAACCAATATAATATGAGGTAGTTTAAACATATATAGTAAGGTGATTAGGAGAATTTAAAGTTCTCCGGCTCAAGGAGATGTTTTACATCTCCTTTTGTTTTTTATTAACATTATGGCTATTGCAAAAGGTTTAATTTTGTAGCTATACTGCTAAAAAATGAGTACCAGGGTATTGGTTGTTGATGATGACACCACTTTTTGCATTATGCTAAAAACGTTTCTTCAAAAGAAAGGTTTTGACGCGATAAATGCTTTTAACATGCAGGAAGCCGAAGAAGCCATACAGCAACAGTTTTTTGATGTTATAATTACTGATATACGGCTTCCGGACAGTGACGGGCTACAGATACTAAAATTAATCAAAGAAAAGTCTTTGGCCACACAGGTAATCTTAATGACAGGCTACACGGATATAAAAACAGCTGTGAATGCCATGAAGCAGGGCGCATTTGATTATGTAGGAAAGCCGATAAATCCAGATGAGATACTGCATACCGTGAACCAGGCCATAAAAAAACAAGCCATAAAAAATATTAACCCGCCCGGGCATAGAAGCCAGGAAGAACCAAAAGCTGAAAATTTGCCATTTATAAAAGGTACAGGCATTGACTCTGCCAGGCTGCATGAGCACATAAAACTAGTAGCACCAACGGGTATGTCCGTACTCATCATCGGTGACAGCGGAACAGGCAAAGAATACATAGCACACTCGATACACATACAAAGCAAGAGGGCTGCTAAGCCATATATTCCTGTAGATTGCGGTGCTATACCGAAGGAATTGGCTTCCAGTGAATTTTTTGGACATGTAAAAGGATCTTTTACCGGCGCGGTAACCGACAAAACCGGCCATTTTGAAGCCGCCAATGGTGGCACAATATTCCTAGATGAAGTAGGAAACCTTCCTTATGAAGTACAGGTGCAGCTGCTAAGGGCACTGCAGGAGCGAAAAATAAAACCGGTGGGAAGCAGCCAGGAAATCCAGGTGGACATCAGGGTAATTGCCGCTACAAACGAAGACCTTGCCGAAGCCGTAAAAAAAGGCGAGTTTAGAGAAGACCTGTACCACAGGCTCAACGAATTTTGCGTTAAGGTGCCTCGCCTTGCGGAAAGAAAACAGGATATAATGATTTTTGCCAACCATTTCCTCGCAATGGCAAATAATGAACTTGAAAAGGAAGTTGAAGGCTTTGAACAGGATGTGATCCGGCTTTTTAAAACCTACGAATGGCCGGGCAACCTCAGGGAAATGAAGAATATCATAAAACGTTCCGTACTGCTGGCCAAATCTTCCATTATAAGCCTTGATTTGCTACCTGCGGAAATGATTGAAGCGCCAGCAGGCAATAATGCTATATCCTACACAAAAGATAATGAAGAGCAGGCCATAAAGAGCGCACTTGAAAAAGCCAATTATAATAAATCTAAAGCTGCAAAGCTGCTTGATATTGACAGGAAAACGCTTTACAACAAATTAAAGCTATACAACATTGAGCTTTAGGTAATTTCTAAAGTGAGTTTTTCTATGAGTACCGCCACACGCATACGGATGTCATCTATATACGCCTCCAGGTCGTGGTTTTGCATGGTAAGGGTCATCTCTTCAAGAGGCATCAGTAAATCGGCAATAGTATGTATTTCCATCTGCTTCAGCATAGGTATCATTTTATGCGCTGTTTCAGCAAGGGACTGAACATCGTTATTTTGTGCGGCAGCAGCAAGAACACGGCAGTTTTCTTCAGCACTTTTTATAAATGTGCGTAGAATAGTATTTAGCGACGCCGGATCATTATTGGTAAAACCAGACAGGCTCTTCAGGCTATAAAGTGGCCTGGGAACTATAAGCGGTGCCTGATGTGCTTCCTCATAAGCTGTATTGCCAAAAACCTTTGAAATCAAAAGTACAAGGCCCTCCACCTGAACCGGTTTTGGATGATGTGCCGTAAATCCTTTCCCCGTGAAATCCGAAGCATGAAGGTCTCGCCGCCCGGAAAGCGCAATTACAGGCACATTTGCAACTACAGGATTATGATGTGACCTGATCTTTTCGATAAGTGCAAAGCCATCCAGAACCGGCATCTGTATATCAGTAATTACCAAATCAAAATTTTCTGCCTCTAGCAATGCAACAACTACGGCAGAATTTATTTCTGTATGTACCGATAAGGAATAAGCCGAGAGGAGCTCCTTAACCAGCATCAGCTGGACATTATCATCATCTACAACAAGAAGTTTCCTGCCCCTCAGGTAGCCAGCCAGGCCATTATCATAAAAAACATGCACCGCTTCAACTACATCAGCGTAAACAGCGGGTATCTGTATAGTAAATATAGAGCCCTGCCCTTCAGCGCTCTCCAGCCTTATCTTCCCTCCAAGAAGTTCCAGCATCTTTTTAGAAATAGTTAAGCCAAGGCCTGTCCCCCCAAACTTTTTCTCTATACCGGCGTGTGCCTGCGTAAATTCTTTAAAGACGTCATCATGCCGGTCTTTTGCAATACCTATACCGGTATCAAGCACCGACACATATATTGTGCCACTTTCCAGCCTTCCCGTGACCTCAACAGAGCCTTCACTCGTAAATTTTATAGCATTGCTGATTAAGTTTGTGAGTACCTGTCGTATCCGGTAAGGGTCCGAAAGAAAAACTGCATTAAGCTCTTCATCAATATCCCAGGTAAGTTCTATATTCTTATTTATGGCAATAGGTTCGAGCGTACGGCAGGTACTATCAATAAGGTGGCTGAAGTTGAAAGGCGACTGCTCAATTGTTATCCTGTTATTTTCCAGTTTTGAGAAATCAAGCAAATCATTTACCAGTTTCTGTATATAGCCTGCCGACTCCTTAATATTAGACAGGTACTGGCCCTGCTTAGCGTTTATGCCTGATGCCCTGAGCAGGTCATGAAAACCCAGTATGCTGCCCAGAGGGGTTTGCAGGTCGTGTGTCACAGTGGCCATGAGCATTGACTTGCTCCGCAGCAGGTCTTCATTTTCCCTGTTTAATACCTCGAGCTGCTTCCGGTAATTTTGTTGGGATGTAAGATCCCTCACAATAATTACCGCAAAAACAATAAGCAGCAAAAAGGCCCCCGCTCCAACCCATGCTATAATTTCGGTAGTTTTGGATATCGCGGCCTGTGACCTGCGGATTTTGGCATAAGAATTTTGCAGGAATTCATTTTCCACCGCAGAAAGTATAGCCCTTAGCTTATCTGAAATAATACGGTTCTCTTCAAGTAATTTCTCTTCTTTTCGGGAAAGCTGGTTAATAACCCTTTTCTCTTTAGAAAGCAGGTCAGCCAGTACTTTGTCAAATGCGAGGGCAAGGGAATCGTTAGACACTGGTAGTTTGCTGAGGGAGTCGCGCTGTTGTGGTGTCAGCACAGCACTCACAAGTTCGTTCCACGGGTATTTTTTTGTTGTCTTTACAGGCTGTACCGTATTTTTTATGGAGTCTTTTACTATATATATCCCACTGATAGCCCTGCGCAAAGTATTATTTTTTGCGGTGGTGTTACGGTATTTTATAATTTCTGCGGTACTTTTCCGTTTGCGTTGCAGCAGTAGTTTTATCGAATCAAATTTTGGCCGCTGGTTTTCCTCAACATTATCCCTTATACTTTTAATTTCAAGGTTAATACTGTCCAGAAGGACATTATAAGCCTTATAGTCTTTGCCTGACCCGGTGATGATGGCGCTGCGGCCGAGTGCTTCGGAAGCATAAAGGCCGGCAATAACATTGCTAATCTTTATTATCTGCTTATTATCCCAGTCAGCCTGGCTTATACGGGAAATTTTTACAATCTCATCATAAACAAACCATACAGAAATAACTGCTATTGAAAACAGGAGCAGGTAACCGGCGATAACTTTAGATTTTACAGCTCTTGGTTTTTGTACCATAAAATAAAGATACGCAATCTTTTATCTTTTTTAACGGCACATATACTGTTAAAGTAAAGCTAAAATACGGGATTAACTTTTAACCATGATCCTTAAAAAGCTGATTTCTTCTTTTAAATGCTGTATTTCAGACCGGAGGCTTTCAACAAGTATATCATAAACCTCTTTGTTCGCATGGCTGAAATTTTCGATGGGCCGGTCCTGGCCCTGCATAATATCGTTAAACAGGTAAGTAATACTTACATCGAGTATCCGTACAATTTTTAAAAGTTTTACTACATTAAGCCTCCTGTCATCTTTTTCTAGCCGGCCATAATTACTTTGTGTAACATCAAGCTGAAGGGCCATGGCCTCTTGTGTAATACCTTTAGATTCCCTAAGCTTTTTAATTCTCTGACCTATAACATTCATGGCTCAAAATGATTAAAATATAAATATGGTTTTAACTTGTTCTGTGTTATGGCTGTTTAAACAGGATAACATTGCCAACATTCACCCGATTGTTGATTGTTAACAGTTAACTGGTTTTGTTGCATAAAAGTATACAAGTGGCCGAAGGCCATAAAAACAAATTAAATATTTTCGACATAATGCCCTTTTTTATCGCCAAAAGACAAATAAAAAATAAATATTATTCTTTTTTTAGATAGTTATTTTTTGAATTAAAACCGTTGGGAAAAAAGCGTAATGTATAGCAGAATTATGAAAGGCTGTATAAGGAAAATCCGCCTACTTAATAATGAAGCTACCGTATAAAGAGCAGTAAATCATGAGAATTTAAAATTTATCTTTTAAAGCACACTGATTAAAGTAAAAAAAGAAGCCGGCTCTCGCTGGCCGGCTTTTTTTATTGTGAAAGTATCGCTCTTGATATTACTATTTTCTGTATTTCAGAAGTACCTTCATATATCTGGGTTATTTTGGCGTCACGCATCAGGCGTTCGACATGGTATTCCTTTACATAGCCATTACCGCCATGTACCTGAACGGCTTCTACTGTGGTATCCATAGCCACCTGCGAGGCATAGAGTTTAGCCATTGCGCCGCTTATATCATAATTCTGTCCATTATCCTTGTCCCATGCTGCTTTAAGGCAAAGGTGGCGGGCAGCCTCTATATGTACGGCCATATCAGCAAGTTTGAAAGCTATAGCCTGGTGATTGCATATTTCGGTACCAAATGCTTTTCGTTCCTTTGAGTATTTTAAAGCCAGTTCATATGCGCCGGAAGCAATGCCCAAAGCCTGTGCGGCAATACCAATCCTTCCTCCTGATAGTGTTTTCATGGCAAATTTAAACCCAAATCCGTCTTCTCCAATCCTGTTTTCCTTGGGCACCTTTACATCAGTAAACATCAGTGAGTGGGTGTCGGACCCGCGTATACCTAATTTTTGTTCCTTTGGCCCTATCTCAAAACCCGGCATCCCCTTTTCTATAATTAGTGCATTGATACCCTTATGCCTTTTTTCAACATCGGTCTGGGCTATTACAAGGTAAATATCTGCCGTACTGCCATTCGTTATCCAGTTTTTAGTACCATTGAGCAGGTAATATTCACCTTTGTCAATTGCTGTGGTTTTCTGGGAAGTAGCATCACTGCCGGCTTCAGGCTCTGAGAGGCAGAATGCGCCAATGATTTCACCTGTGGCAAGGCGGGTTAGGTATTTTTGTTTTTGCTCTTCCGTACCAAAGGTCTGAAGCCCCCAGCACACCAGGGAATTGTTAACTGACATAACTACTGAAGCTGAAGCATCAATCTTTGATATCTCTTCCATGGCAAGCACATAAGAGATGGTATCAAGGCCGCTGCCGCCGTATTTCGGGTCGACCATCATCCCCATAAAACCCAGTTCGCCCATTTTCTTTATCTGCTCCCTGGGGAATTCCTGCTTTTCATCTCTTTCTATAACTCCCGGCAACAGTTCTGCCTGCGCAAAATCCCTGGCTGCCGCCTGTATCATCAGATGTTCTTCCGTAAGTTTAAAATCCATATTAACTGATTAAATTTTTTGTTTTAGTGCGTTCAAATGTAATTATTAATTGTCAATTTTCAATAGGAATATTTAATTTTAGCCCGTATGGAACAGCAAAACTATAACGTTATAGGAGTTATGTCGGGTACATCGCTCGATGGGGTTGATGTAGCCCATATTTCCTTGTTGCACAATAGGGGAAAATGGCAGTATAAAATCCATAAAGCCGAAACAATACCCTACACACCCGAATGGTCTGCTAGGCTGAGGAAAGCTGTTGAACTACAGGGCCCGGCATTAAGCGCCCTTAACGAAGATTACACAACACTCCTGGCCGGTTTTATTAATAGCTTCATGAGCCGAAATAAGATAAGTATTATTGACGCAATTTGTTCGCACGGGCATACGGTACTGCACCAGCCACATGACAAAATCACGCTCCAGATAGGCAATCTTCCGAAAATAAGCGCCCTTACCGGAAAAACCGTCGTGTGTGATTTTCGGGTGCAGGATGTAGCGCTGGGCGGACAGGGTGCGCCACTGGTTCCTATTGGCGACAGGCTGCTCTTCAGTAATTACGATTACTGCCTGAACCTGGGCGGCTTTTCTAATATTTCTTTTGAAGAAAATAGTACAAGGCTGGCATACGATATTTGCCCGGTAAATATAGTGCTTAACCGTTATGCAGAATCATTAGGCTATGCCTATGACGCCGGTGGATTGCTGGCCGCCGCAGGGGCTGTAAACGAAAGATTATTAGGGGAACTGAACAGCCTGCCATATTATAACGCGCCTTATCCGAAATCGTTAGGGCTTGAATTTGTTTTGGCTAATGTTTATCCCCTGACAGATAAATATTCTATTGCCCCCGCGGATATACTGGCAACTTTTACCCTGCATATAGCTCAGCAAATCAGCAGGAATATAGTAAGCCGCAGCCAAAGCGGCACATCTCTATTTATAACAGGTGGCGGGGCATATAATACCTATTTATTACAGCAGCTTAAACAATTGCTGCCGTATACGAAGATAATTGTACCCGATAACGACACCATAGAATACAAAGAAGCACTAATATTCGGGTTATTAGGGGTGCTGCGGCTTAGGAACGAGCATAATGCACTTGCCAGTGTCACGGGGGCGGCAAGAAACCATAGCTCCGGAAAAATTTTTACACCTTAAAGGATGCCGATTTTCCTTATGGCTTCTATCAGCTCATCATCATCACCTCCCCTGCCCTGTAACAAAAGGTTTTTCATCTGGGCTTTACGTTTTTCAATAGCGCTGAGCGTCAAAGGGACATAATTAGGTATATTCACAGTTTTTATTCCTTCTGAAAGGCGCATAAGTATCTGCTTGTCATAATTATCAAGCTTGTAGTTATCAAACACTTTTTCCTTTAAGGACTTTACAATTTTATGGCTCAGGTAGGTATCGCCGCTAAATATAATTTTGAAAGCATTGATAAATTCATCAATATCAATATCGCTCTTACATAATATTCCCTGTGGGTTTATTTCCTTAATAATCCTGTCTATCAGTGATGCTTCACTGTGCATGGTAAGTATAATAATGATACAATCCGGTATAGCTTTTCTTAGGAGGATACCAAGGTCGAGCCCCGAAAAAATATTCTTTTCGGCAAAAGGTGGCAGGCTGATGTCAAGATAAGCAATATCAAAAGGGCTGGCGCCTGCATTTGCGGTTATAAGGCTGTAAGCCTGTTCACAATCAAGTGCTTTGGTAAAGTTAAGTTCGTACCCTTCAAATTTTTCTTCAGAAAGCACATTAATGTATCCGTTAACAGTCATCGGATGATCATCAACAATCAGAATATTCAAATTTTCGGGCATAATACTACGTGTGCAAAAAGAAATTATAATTTTTACGCACGATGTAAAAATAGTAAATTTAAATTATTTATTTTGCTCAAAATAAATTTAATAGCAGTTGGCCCAGTTTCCTTATCTTATTGTAAGCAATAACGAGACGCATGCCGGTGAAATAAGTTCTTTCCTCGAGAATTTTCCTGACTTTATGCCTGTGGGCAATACCCTGAGTAATGAAAGCGCTGTTGATGCAATCCTTGAATTTAACCCTTCCCTTGTTGTACTTGATATCAGCATTTCAAAAAAAAATAATGTCAGCCTGGCATTAATCAGCGTATTACACCAGTACATGAACCAGCTGCCCCAATTTATAATTGTGGCCGATGATGACAAACAGGCCCTCGAGGCGCTTAAAGCAGGCGCGCTTGATTATATGGTAAGGCCTCTTGATAAGGCCGAGCTTCGCCGGGCTTTATTCAAATTCAGGAAATACAATCACTACATGTACCAGCAGATACGTGAAAATCATGTACCACTGCCGGCCGGAGAAAATACAACTGATGAAAGAGCGCCTAATGAAACACAGCGCTCAGAGGTAGATATACAAATATGTATAAAATCTTATGGCGACTACCAGTTTATATCGCTCAAAGATGTAGTATATCTTGAAGCGGACAATAATACTACTGATTTTTACCTGGTTAATGGTAAAAAACTTTCCGCGTATAAAACCTTAAAACATTACGAAAACAATCTGCCATCGTTTTTTTATCGTATCCATAACAGCTATATCGTTAACAGCATTTTTGTATCCCGTATAAATACCGGCAAACAGTTGTGCTACCTGAACAATAATGAAGTATCGGTACCCTTTTCCAAAACATTTAAAGAAAGTATTGATACAATTATTCGCACAATAGCACCCGAATATTTATAAATTGTATATTACCCTGCAAAAGTAGCCATACACTCACAAATGGGTACATTCCACTAAACCCCCCGCCATACATAGCGCCAGATTGAAGCACCGGTGTAACTTTGTAAGGCATAAAATTCAAAGCCTGTCTGGAATATTTAAAATATAACTAAACCGGCCAGTTAAAAAACAAATAAGAACATCTAATAAAAAATCAACTACCCATGAAAAAAATTATCCTTACTTTATGCCTTGTTGCTACATTTAGCACTGCATTTGTATCCTGCTCTACTGACGACAGCGGACTTGAAAATGACACAAACGCTACAGAAATCAGAGCAACGCCATCTGTATTAGATAACGGCAACAGAGACCTTCCTAAGCCGCCGCAAAGAGTTTGATGTAACGAAATAAATAATTATTTTTGAGGCGGTAGTGATTCACTACCGCCTCAAAAATTTTGAACCAGCACATAAAAATAGTATCCATAATAGCCGTTTCGCTTTGTGCCCTTTCATGCAAGGACAAAGATAAACATGCAAATACTTCTGGAGAATTTAATACGATACTACAAAAAGTCCGAAATAAAAGTATTCCCGATTCGCTTCAGGTCAAATACCTCGACTCTGCCTTTGTAGTCATTAAAAAAAATCCTAATGATACTTTAACCCGACATTCTCTTTTGTATATATCGGGGACTTTTTACAATAAGAATTTACATAATAAGGCAATCAATACCAGCAAATACCTGTATGATCTAAGTCTTAGAGCCAAAGATTCATCCAATATGGCACGTGCATTATATATTTCTGCTGATGCTTATTATGCCAAAGACAATAAAGACAGCGCTTTTTACCAGTATTCGCAATCTGAAAAAATATACAGAAAGATTAATAATTTTGGCCGCGTGGGTGAAGTGGTGCTTTATAAATCTTATATATACTATGATATAGGCGAATATGAGCTTTGTGAAAATGAAGCCTTTAAGGCGCTTCAGTTATTGCAAAAGGAAAACAGGGTACAGGATGTCTATTACGCTTATAACCTTATTGCGCTGGCGCTTGAGGGGCAGGATAATAACAATGAGGCACTAAAATATTATGAAAAAGCATTGTCCCAGCTTCAAGAATTTAAAGAACAAGGAATTGCAAACACAGAATTAAGAACTTATAACGCATCGTGCCATAATAATATTGGCTGCGTTTACTTAAAGTTAGGTAATTATTCAAAGGCAATAGCAATTTTTAACGAAGCTATATCATCGATAAATATTAAAAAGGAAAAACCTGAATTATACGCAAAGCTGCTTAATAACCTTGCGTATGCCAAATTTAAATCGGGAGATAACACTGAGCTGCCGGGGCTTTTCTATAAAGCCTTAAAAGTAAGGGGAAATATAGGCGACCAGTCCGGTGTGGTGGCCAGTAACCTGTACCTGGGCGAATATTTCGCTAAATTAAAAGATACCACAAAAGCTTTAATGCACCTTAAGCCGGCATACGATGAAGCAACAAAAATCAAAAGCCACGTAGAAGTCCTTGCCGCACTAAAACTGCTTACTACCGTTGACCCTGCCAACAGCCCGGCATATTCATCTGAATATTACAAAGTAAATGAAGAACTGCAAAAAGCGGCTAAAAAAGCGCGGGGGCGCTTTGCCAGGATAGCTTACGAAACCGACCGGCTCGAGTTTGAAAAAGAGGCGCTTGTGAAAAAGAACAGCTTTATTATTGGGGTATCGGCTGTATCATTACTTTTTGTCGCCGCGATATTTAGTATCTATTACCTTAATTCAAGAAACAAGAAACTATTACTGATACAGCAACAGCAAAAAGCCAGTGAAGAAATCTACCAGCTGATGTTTGAGCAGCAATCTAAAGTAGAGGCCGCACGACGCGATGAAAAGAACAGGATTGCGATGGAACTGCATGACGGCATCCTTAACAATATATACGCAGTAAGGCTCAACCTCGAATTTATTAATAAAAAATTAGACGAGGAGTCGGTAGAAAAGCGGAAGAATTATATAAAAGAGCTTCAGAAAGTAGAAACAGAAATCCGGGGCGTATCGCACGACCTGAGCAGGAGCGCCATGTTCAGTGGCGACAAGAGTTTCAAATCGCTGCTTGAATTCATGATAAACTCCCAAAAAAACAGTTTTAACACAAGTTTTAACCTCACCATAGACCCAGATATAGACTGGGAGGCACTAACAGATGTGGTAAAAGTAAATGTGTACAGGATTATACAGGAAGCCCTCCAGAACATTAACAAATATTCAAAAGCAGATAATGCCTATATAAGGGTCAGTAAAGACGGGAATACTGTTTCTGTAAAAGTTACCGATGACGGGGTAGGTTTTGAACCCACAAAAGCCAGGGATGGTATTGGCATAAAAAATCTCCGCAAAAGGGCCTCTTTACTCAATGGCAACTTAAATATTGACTCTGCGCCCGGCAAAGGCTCTACCGTAGAGGTTTCTTTCAGCATATAATACCTTAAAATAAAAACATTTCATCTATATGTTTTTATATTTGTGCAGATTTTGATAAAACACAACCAAATGAAAGATTTATTACAAAAATTTGAAAATAAACAACCTGAAATAGTATTCAACTGGAAAGACCCGGAAACAGAAGCCGAGGGATGGACAGTAATAAATTCACTAAGGGGCGGGGCTGCCGGAGGTGGGACTCGGATGCGCAAAGGGCTTGATGTAAATGAGGTGCTTTCGCTGGCTAAAACCATGGAAGTCAAGTTCACCGTTTCAGGCCCTGCTATTGGCGGGGCTAAGTCAGGCATCAACTTTGACCCTAATGATCCCCGGAAAAAAGGGGTATTGCAACGCTGGTACAAAGCCGTATCCCCACTGCTTAAAAGCTATTATGGTACCGGTGGCGACCTTAATGTGGATGAAATACATGAGGTAATCCCGATGACCGAGGACTGCGGGGTATGGCACCCGCAGGAAGGCGTGTTTACAGGCCATTTTAAACCCAGCGATGCCGATAAGATTAACCGCATAGGGCAACTGCGCCAGGGCGTGGTGAAGGTAATAGAGAACCCCGTTTTTTCACCGGATGTAAACCGCAAATATACGGTTGCCGATATGATAACCGGCTATGGTGTTGCTGAGGCTGTACGCCACTTTTATGATATATCCGGCGGATCAGCCAGGGGCAAAAGAGCTATAGTGCAGGGGTTCGGGAATGTAGGCTCGGCAGCGGCTTTTTACCTTTCTGAAATGGGGGTGAAAGTTGTGGGAATTATTGACCGTGAGGGCGGTGTTATCAGGAGGGAAGGTTTTACTTTTAATGAGATAAGGCAGTTTTTCCTGGACAAAGACGGCAATAAACTGGTTGCGGATAGTATGATACCTTTTGGCCAGGTAAATGAAGAAATATGGCGAACCGGCGCCGAAATTTTTGCCCCGTGCGCAGCATCAAGGCTGGTTACTCAGGAGCAAATTGACGATATGATACACTCAGGCCTTGAAGTGATTTCCTGCGGCGCCAATGTTCCTTTTGCTGACAAAGAGATTTTCTTCGGCCCCATCATGGAAGCCACTGACAGCAGGGTTAGCCTTATCCCTGATTTTATTTCAAATTGCGGCATGGCAAGGGTATTTGCTTATTTTATGGAGAAAAAAGTACAGATGACCGACGAAGCCATTTTCCAGGATACCTCTGGCACCATCAGGAAAGCAATTGAAAATATCTTTGCCAATAATAAAACCGGGATAAACCTGAGTTCTACTGCTTTTGAAATTGCCCTCAAACAACTGGTATAAAAAAACTTTAATATGATTTAATGGCGGTAGTAACTGCCATTTTTAATATGGATTATAAAGAAACTGTTGAGTGGATGTTCCGGCAGCTGCCGATGTACCAGCACCAGGGGGCATCAGCCTACAAGAAAGACCTGACAAATACCCTGCTTCTTACACAACACCTGGGCCATCCTGAAAAGAAACTGCGGATGGTACATGTAGCGGGCACCAATGGAAAAGGCTCTGTTTCTAATATGCTCGCGTCTGTATTTCAGCAGGCAGGATACAAAACAGGGCTTTATACCTCCCCGCATTTAAAAGATTTCAGGGAACGCATAAAAATAAACGGGCAGGACATACCTGAAGATTTTGTTTGCCGGTTTATATATAACAATAAACCTTTCTTTGAAAGCCGGAGCCTCAGTTTTTTTGAAATGACAGTTGGGCTCGCCTTTACATATTTCGCGGAAGAAAACGTTGACATTGCTGTTATTGAGACTGGGCTTGGGGGCAGGCTGGACTCTACTAACGTAATTATACCCGTACTTTCAGTTATAACAAATATTGGTATGGACCACATGCAGTTCCTCGGCAATACGCCTGAAGCTATTGCTGGCGAAAAAGCAGGCATTATTAAAGCGGGAATACCCGTAGTTATTGGTGAATATACCGAGGCTACACAACCCGTTTTTAATGCAAAGGCACAAGAAACAGGCTCCCCGATTTATTTTGCTTCCGATGAGGATCTGAAATTTTTTAAAAGCGACCTGAAGGGTGATTACCAGGAAAAGAACATAAAAACCGTACTAAAAGCGGTAAATGTCTTACAGGATATAGTTCCGGTAAGCGAAGAAGATATAAGGCAGGGGCTGCTAAATGTTGTGAAAAATACCGGTTTTGCCGGGCGTTGGCACCAAATACATAAAAACCCGGCAGCTATATGCGATACGGCCCATAACAGCCATGGCCTGAGTATTGTTATGGAGCAGGTAAAACGCCAGCAATTTGACAAACTGCACATTGTGTTTGGCGTGGTTAATGACAAAGACCTTGACAACATACTGCCTTTACTTCCCGTTTCCGCTGCCTATTATTTCTGCAGGCCTGATATACCCCGGGGGCTGGAGTCAGACGTCCTGAAAACCAAAGCTTCCGTTTATAAGCTTTATGGCAGTAGTTATAATTCAGCAAAAGAAGCTTATGCAGCTGCGCTTCAAAATGCCTCGCCTCATGATTTTGTATACATTGGCGGGAGTACATTTGTTGTCGCCGAAATTATATAAATTTTTAAAAGTTTATTTGCAATTAATAAAAAGTAGCCTATATTTGCACTCGCAATATGGGCGATTAGCTCAGTTGGTTCAGAGCATCTGGTTTACACCCAGAGGGTCGGGGGTTCGAATC
>NZ_NOXV01000060.1 GCF_002251835.1 Flavobacterium cyanobacteriorum | reverse complement strand
GTGGAAGTGACACCCGGGTCCAGCCGCTTTTGTAAAATTTACCTCAAAGAAAATGACAGGAAGCGATATAAAATTGTTTAAGTAAATTTTTAGATTATAAAGGATAAAATTCAAGAAGCTGCGCTATAGCATGGCCTTTTTAATTACTAATTTTACCTTACTAAAAAAATGTTATTTTTTTCTTAATAAAAAAGGATAGTACTATTTTTCGCATTTATATTTGCTGTGTTTTAGTTCTAAGACATAATCTGTTTATCTAATGTTTAACTTTCAAAATTCAAATTTGTATGAAAAAAATGAAATTTTATGCACTTGGTATTGTAAGTGCAGCATTATTAACTGCGGGATTGTATGCATGCAGCAGTGAAACCACCGACAGCCCTCAAGAAGAATCAAGTGTTAACTTTCAGACTAAATCGAGGGTAGGTTTTACGAAAGAGCAAATTGGCGAAATTCGTAACGGCGTCGCTGTGCCTTTGTATGACGAAGCAAGAGTGAAAGCTGATTTGATTACTAGCGGAGTTTTTGCTCAAGTTGAAAGTATAGAACTGGCTTATGGCATAAACCCCACTACTAATAGTGGTGAGGCAATTGTAACCATAATTGGTAAGGAAAAAGCAACTTCCCCGGCATTAGCAATTGTGGCAGATTTAGTTATCGACGGTAATCGGTTATTCATTCTGAATCCTGAAACCAACCAACAAGCATTTGCTAAGCATGTATGTGCTGGCCAAAATTGTGGCTGGTGTGAATTTGATAGAACCTGGTTTCTTGGAAGGATAAGAGGTTGTAAACCATGCTCAAGAGTAGTTGATGAAAGTAAACCTTCGGGCTGTATTCATAGTCAATCTTCAGGTGGCGGTATGACAATAATTAAAGAGGCTTCAAATATACTAATAAAAAATGCTATATAGCAGTAATTAGTTTAAAGACCTGAAATAGTCTTATTTCAGGTCTAAATATTTTTAATATGAAAATCATAGATAAAAAATACTTTTTAGCAGCCTGTGTATTATTAATAGCTATTTTTTCTTTTAAGATTAATGCGCAGCCTATAAAGCCAAGACAGCTATTAAAAAAAGTTGAAGCTTCAATAAGCCTTTTAAACAATGTAACTTATAAAATTAATAAATCTGAAAAATTTTTTACGCAACGTGATACAGTGTATGACGTAGCAATATGTTCTTTATATATGGCTCCGAAAGATGAGATGAAGTTTTATCATATTGTAGACATAAAATCATCATATAAAAATACTTACACGCATTATCAATATGATGGAAAATATGCTTCAGGTTTTTGGTACAAGGCAGATTCTTTAAATATACCAAAGAAAATATTTTTTCATAGTGTAGTGGAAGATGGGTATGATAGGCTTTATAGTATGGGTAGCAGCGTTATCTTAAGAAATATTTTTCAAAAAAATAATATTTTTAAGCAAGCCAGATCCTTCTTAGCAAGATTTGCTATAGCTAAGTTTGAAGTAAAGGAGCAAATTTTTATGGAAAATCCAGTTTATGTCTTGAGTATTTATGGTAAAAGCAGAGAGGGACGTGTAGATTATGTAAATAATGAAGTCTATACTATTTATATAAGGAAATCAGATTTTTTACCTATCGGATATAAAAATTATGGTGAACTTGAAGGGATGAAGAAATATGAATATTATGAAATTGAATACTTAGCTATTAATTCAAAACTATCCGTTGAAGATTTCAAAGTAAATACTAATTTAAAAGAAGTAAAGCCTTTGATATATTATGAAAGATTCCAACAATATATTAATTAACGNGTGAACTTGAAGGGATGAAGAAATATGAATATTATGAAATTGAATACTTAGCTATTAATTCAAAACTATCCGTTGAAGATTTCAAAGTAAATACTAATTTAAAAGAAGTAAAGCCTTTGATATATTATGAAAGATTCCAACAATATATTAATTAACGGAGTTCGATATAATAAAGTTGTCTGTTTTGAATGAAAGAAGCGGAAAATTTAGTAAATTAAAGTCCTGATTTTCAATTTTTAACTAACTTTCCGCTATGATTTCAAGAGGTAAAATTACAGAGATTTTCTTTATTATTGATGAGTTTTACAAAGTTTTTAATGCTACTGTAGAAAAATCCGGTCTCGCCTCAGGCCCGGAAACAAACACAAAGAAGCGTAAAACTAAAACTTAACCAAAGCGAAGTAATGACCATTATGGTCATGTAGCATTATAAACAGTATAGAAATCTTAAGAACTTTTATCTGTA
>NZ_NOXV01000034.1 GCF_002251835.1 Flavobacterium cyanobacteriorum | reverse complement strand
TACTCGCCCATATTACGGACAGCCCCACAGGTACTACCGGCGAAACCACCTACACCCTGTATGATGAAAAAGGCAGGCCGCTGCGTACCCATGCGGCCAATTACCTGGGGGGCTATAACCAGACAGATACCAAACTTGATTTTGACGGCACACCCCAGTATACCATTACAAGGCATAAATATGCTGTCGGCAGTACAGAGATGGTAGTTAAGGATGAATTCAGCTACACGCCGCAGGACAGGCTGCTGAAGCATACCCACCAGGTGGATACTGACCCTGTGCAGCTTTTAAGCCTTAACAGCTATGACCTGCTGGGGCAGCTGAAAAGTAAAAAAACAGGTGGCACCGACATTACAGGGGCTACTGCANGGATGAATTCAGCTACACGCCGCAGGACAGGCTGCTGAAGCATACCCACCAGGTGGATACTGACCCTGTGCAGCTTTTAAGCCTTAACAGCTATGACCTGCTGGGGCAGCTGAAAAGTAAAAAAACAGGTGGCACCGACATTACAGGGGCTACTGCACTGCAAAAAATTGATTTTACCTACAACATCCGCGGGTGGCTAAAGGGTATAAATGATATCGGGGGGCTTAATACCGGTGAGAATGACCTTTTTGCTTTCAGCATAAACTATAACGATGTGCCCGGTAATAATGTAAATGACCAGGTAATGCCGCTGTTTAACGGCAACATAGCTGAGACAAGCTGGCGTAGCGCCACCGACAATGTGTTACGCCGCTATGGCTACAGGTATGACCAGCTCAACAGACTGCTTAATGCTTATTACCAAAAACCCGGCAGCGCTATAAGCCTGACCAGCAGTTATGACGAATCGGCACAATATGATAAGAACGGTAATATTACCCGCATGGAACGCAGCGGGGAATATGATGATGAAGTGTATGCCCTGGCTATGGATGAGCTGGAGTATTTTTATGACCCTGTGGAGAAGAACCGCCTGCTGAAAGTGGCTGACCATACCAACCAGCCGGCCGGCTTTAAAGACAGCCCCGATAATGATACCGATGACTACACCTACGATGGTTACGGGAACATGACCGCCGACAGGAACAAAGGCATAACATCCATTACCTATAACCACCAGAACCTGCCTGTTGAGATTGTGTTTGGCAATCTTGTTAATACAAAAATTCGCTATCTTTACGAGGCAGCAGGTAAAAAAGTACAAAAAGTGGTGCGACAGCAGGTATTTGACGGGTCGGCAATTGTTACAGAAACAACCGCTACAGATTATCTTGGAGGGTTCCATTATGCAAAAGGCAAGCTACAGCACTTCCCTACTGCAGAAGGATATGTAAGCGTTACATATGATAAGCGAAACATTAGTTTAAGGTATTTCAACTACGTGTACCAGTACAAAGACCATTTGGGCAATGTGCGGCTGAGCTATGGGGCAAAACCGGGAACGCAAACCCCGGAAATAATGGAAGAAAGCCACTACTACCCTTTTCGGGATGCAGCACCGCAACTATAACATGACACGCCGGGATTATGAGGCTAATTATGGGGTGGTATCGCTGAACCCGTCCTATGAGCA
>NZ_NOXV01000181.1 GCF_002251835.1 Flavobacterium cyanobacteriorum | reverse complement strand
TCATCACACAACGATATAGGCGTAAGTGATGGAATAACTGGCCGGGGTTTCACTATGAGTGATACAGGAGCTATAGAATAACAGTTAGAACCCGTAGCCACGACACGAACAAATATTGTGGCGGTTGCAGAAGAATATTGTGGAAAAGGCAATGCGGACGTCCCAGTTTCTGCAGAAGCCTGAGTAGGGTGTATTGTAGCCGTAAGGCCTGTCTGTCCATTCAATATCTGTGATACTGCACCGGAAAGATTAAAAGAAGCAATGCCATCAGTATTATCGTCACACACTTCTACCGGCGTAGCAGTACCTAAAACAGGTGGTATTACTATAGTGACCGTAAATTGGGATTCATCAGTACATATTGTTGTCGTACCTGACTGGGCATATACATATATATTTTGGGTTGTTGTAATAATATCCCCTGCGGAAAGTTGCGCTCCTGTTCCGCCAGGCTGAGTATAATAATTACCGACTGCTAAGGAAGGAAGCTGATAACTACTGCACGCCGTAACATTAGCAGGTTCGTCTACAACAGGGGCGGCATTTATGGTAATTTGAAAAGTTTCCTCATCTGCACAAGTGTAAGGAGCAGTCCCTTGTATATCATACACATACATGGTTTGCGAAGCTGTAATAACATCATTAGGAAATCTTGGTACACCTGTACCTGAAGGCCCTGTAAAATAATTCCCTGAAACAAGCGGTGGCAATGTATAGCTTCCGCAGGCTTCAACATCATTAATTTGCTGGATGTCAGGCTGGGGCGAAACAATGAGTTGTAGAGATGTAGTACCAAATATCAATGGATTGGAATTATTTTGCACCCTTACATAAACTGTAGCATCAGAGCTGTTGTAAGCCACAGGTGAAGGCACAGCATTAATACCCCCGGCAGCATCAGCCTGTGTAGCATGGAAAGTAACTGTATATTCTGCAGGGTTTAAAGTACCTAAAATTGCATTATTCCTTATTGTCAGATTAAATACCTCAAAATCATCATAGGGCGCAGCCTCGCAAATATGTATTGGCTGTGGTACAGGCAATTGAAGGTTACAGTCTATTATTCCAATAGTTATAGGCCTGATTATATAACAGCCGTTTGTGATATCATCGACACGTACATATACGGTGCCAGGGCCTGTTACTGTATAGTTTGCGGCTTCGGAATCTGAAAGTGCGGGGAATGATGCTTCAGCATCGGCAAGTGTAGCGTAATATGCCAGCGGATAAACAAAAGGATCAAGCCCGTTAAGTATTTCGTTTGTTTTTTGTGTAAGGTCAAAGGTATAAGAGTTTGATGTGTTTGCGCAAATTTGGTACCCAGAAGGATCCTGGATACCTATCGGAGGGGTATAGTCAATAATTATATCATCGCGAAATTCACAAACAGGAGTTGCCGTTGTAGTGGCTATGACTGTATAGCGGCCCGGCTCAGTAATTTGTATTGTAGGTGTTGTGATGGGCTGGTTAGCATTATTAAGCAGGGGCTGCCCGTTTCGAAGCCATTCGAATGTATAACTAACCCCTTGTGACTGCACAGAAAGATCATATACTGTTCCTGCGCACAATGCTGTACCGTTAGCAAAAGAAAGGTCTTCCGGAAGCCTTGCCTGGCCCAGGTCAAAACCATTTTCAAGGAAAATGGCAGAGTTTAGCTGATTATCGCCTTCATTGGCTATTACAAGTTTCAGCCTGTACTGGTGTCCCGGCACCACATCGGCACGTGCTTCCATTTTTGCTGTGTGCCCGTTGAAGTTTATGGGTGCCACATTGGCATTAACCTTAGGTATAGTGGCCGGAGAACCGGGCGGTAGCCAGTTATACTGACCAAACCATTGCGGGTTTGCAGCCGCTGCACAACCCGGTGTTGCTGTATGAACACTGGTAACCCTTACCGGTGTATTAGTTCCAGGAACCAATGCTATATTTTGAGGGGCTGAAGCCGCTGTAAGGTCTGTTAATATAAATGCAAAAACATCGGAAAAATTACATTCAAAATTATTGTAGCTATATTCTTCTGATGCCATAAGGAAATTAAAACTTATTTCATCTTTAAGCGGCGTGAATGTAAATTGAATTGATGTAGCATCATTGGTAATATTTTCATCAGGCTGGAGAAAAGGAATCAAATCAGGATCACCAGCCCAGCCCGGGTTATTAGACATTACACCTCCGGGAGCCCCAGGGTTAGGCCCGGCAATGCCTACCGGTGTAACGGCTGAGCCACATACCAGCACTACACCCTCCTTAACCGGAAAATCTGAATTATTCCTGTGAAAATAAGCTATTCCGTTTTTATCAGCAGTAGGCCCTGTGCTCCATGATATATTACTCACTAAACAACCAGCGCCTATAAGTACATCTTCTACTAATTCCCGGTTCGTGTATAGGTTTTGTGCAGCCGTAACGAATCTTCCCCTTGGCGTATCAATATCGGTACAGCGGGGACAGGCGGGATTTGGATCCGGTGTATTGGATGTAACTGTTACAGTATTTATAAGGTTATCAAAAGGATGTGTTTCAGGTACATCAAACCGTACAATGTATTGTACCGACTGCCCCGCCGGAAGTACATTTATAGTATTGGACATAGACCCCGGGCCACCAGCACCATTCCCGTACCAGGTCATATTCTGAACATTTAATGATATAGGGTCAGTCACCAGTACGTTATACGCATCACTTGGCCCCGCATTAGTAACAGTTATTGTGTACATTACAGGTTCGCCCAGCACATAAGTGGTCTGTCCATTATCTTTAATTATATTTAAGTCAGCTTTAAGATTAGGGGTAGCAGTATTGGTACAGCCGGGGCAACTCACATCCGGGTCAGGAGTAGGACTGGTGATATTTATTTGGTGTACAAGGTTTTGGGAAGGACTATAGCCTGAAGGCACCGGAACGTATATATAATATGTAACACTTTCACCGTCTGCAAGGGTTGGTATTATATCGGCTAAGGCACCTGTGCCGGCGCTACCATCACTGGATGACCAGGTCACTGAGGAAGCCGCTATACCTGCAGGCAGTACATCCTGTACATTCACATTTTGTGCATTTGCGGGGCCTTCATTGGTAATAACTACCGTATAAATTGCCGTATTTCCGGGAGTAAACTGTGTCCCGGAATTCAATGTTTGTGTCACTACAATATTAGCCGAAGGCTGGTTATAATCTATATCAGTACACGCAGGGCAAGCCGGCACAGGATCGAGCGTAGTGCTGGTCACAGATGCCGCACTTACTACCGAAGTGGCTGAATAACCTGCCGGTACAGCTAGGTTAATAGTATATGTTATCGTTTGACCTGCAGCAAGCGATGCTATATTATCTGTAAGGCTGGTATTAGTACCTGAACTTCCATTGCTGCCGCTCCATGTAAATGAAGTAATTCCTGCAGGTATAGGATTTGAAACTACAACATTTTGGGCTACTGCCGGGCCATTATTGGTAACCGTAAGCGTATATACAGATGAGCCACCAGGCGTAAATATATCCTGCCCATTGGTATTAGTGACCACAATATTCGCCTCAGGGTCATCATTAATGTCAATATCAATACATTGTGTGCATGCAGGGTTGGGATCGGCATAACTGGTAGCAATAACCTCATTTACAAGATTACCTGTAAATGTAACAGGCACCTGAATAGTAACGGTATATGTTATGGTTTGCCCAACTGCAAGAGAATTTATGTTATTGACAAGTTCGCCTGTACCTGAAGACGAGTTACTCCCCGTCCAGGTCATGGCAGATGCCGGAATACCGGCAGGAACAGGGTTGCGTACCTGTATGTTCGTTGCAAAATTAGGCCCATTATTTGTAACCGTTACTGTGTATACGTTAGGTTGCCCATTAGTATAAAAAACCTGCCCGTCAGTATTAGTTACAACAACATCGGCTGTTGATGATGCCCTGTAGTCCTGGTCAGTACATTGTGGGCAACTGCTGTCCGGATCGAAAGTTGTACTGCTTACCGCACTTGCCGTGCTGGTAAGGAACAATGCGCTGTAACCGGTGGGTACTGTAAGGTTTATCGTGTAGGTAATTGTCTGCCCAACAGCAAGTGTAGGAATAGTGTTGTTAAGGGCAGTATTTGTACCCGAACTACCGTTAGATCCCGTCCAGGAGAAGGCGGTAATTCCGGAAGGTATAGGATTTGTAACCACAACATTCTGGGCAGTTTCAGGCCCGTTGTTGGTTACTGTAACCGTATAAGTAACCGCTCCAGGAGCATAAGCAGCCTGATTATTGGTGTTCACCACCACAATATCAGCCCCAGTATTCACAAGGTAGTCGGTATCGGTACAGTTACACGCCGGCGAAGGATCCGTTTGCGGGCCGTTAATAACCACGTTTGGAGTACTTGTAAGCAGCCCTGTAAATCCGGCCGGTATGTCTGCAGTAATTGTATAAATAACAGTTTGGTTTACGTTTAACGATGCCAGGACATCTGCCAGGGCGCCGGTGCCGGAGGTCCCGTTGCTGCCTGTCCATGAGAATGTTGTTATTCCCGCTGGGACAGGGTTGCTCACCGCTACATTTTGTGCTATCGCAGGTCCGGCATTAGTAACTGATAGTGTATACACCGTAGTAGTGCCTGGTGTATAGCTTACTTGGTTATTGGTATTGTTAACTATAATATTGGTATCTTCGGACCAGGTTACCTGTGGTGCAGGTAAATTTCCATTAAAGCCGCTGGGTATACGAATGGTAACCGTGAAAATTATGGTCTGCCCCGCATTTATGGTAACAGTACTGTTAAGGGCCTGGTTGTTGCCTGAGAGCCCTGTGCTGGAAGACCATGAAAACCTTATAATACCGGGATTCAACGTAAATCCCGGCAATGGGTTTGTTACTGTGACCTGTTCAGGATCCGGCCCGTTATTAGTAATTATAATGTTGTACGTAAGCGTTTCATTGGGTACATAATTCATAGATGGGTTGGTATTGAACCAAACAACATCAGACTGTGCATAAGAGCCAAAGGTAACCAACGACAGAATGATAGCGAGTAATGATCTTATCATAGCAAGTTTATTTTAGTATAGTTGCATCAACAGGCAGTCAAATATAACTAATCGTTAAAAGATTGTTTGTTAAATTTTAAATTATCACAAAATTGATGCTTAACGCATATGTTACTAACGCATATTTAATATGTAGCATGGCAAAAAGTTATATCCATTAACAATTGTAACACCATTTTCCCTACCTTCAGCATTAATTTATAACTTTTTCATTATTAGCTGTTATAAAAAGCCAAACATCCCACTTGCCAGTGATTTGCTTATTTTACCTTACCTTTGCTAATTAATTTTTATACTCATGGAAAAAGTAACAATAAGGCCTACACAAAACCCTAATATCATAAAATTTGAGTTCAGCAACTTTATTGCCCGTAGCGGCAATTATGAATTTAAGAACATTGATGAAACAGCCGCCTCACCACTTGCCAAGCAGCTTTTCTTCCTGCCCTTTGTAAAAACTGTTTACATTTCGGGAAACTTTATTGCTGTTGAACGCTATTCGATAGTAGAATGGCAGGACGTCCAGGATGATGTTGCCTCTCAGATTGAAGATTTTGTAAATAAAGGGGGCGAAATCCTGAAACAGGAAATACAGGTAAACAAAAAAGTTCCGGCAACAATTTATGTGGAAACAACACCGAACCCGGCTGTGCTGAAATTTGTATGCAACAAACTGCTTACGAAGACATCTGCCGAATTTAAAAATATTGATGAAACAGCCGCTTCACCTCTGGCAAAGGAGCTATTTACTTTTCCTTTTGTGAAGGAGGTTTTCATTGACGAAAATTACATATCAGTAACAAAATATGCTGTTACCGAATGGGACGAGGTCACTGCCGAAATACGCTCGTTCATTAAAAACTTTATAGAAGCAGGCAATACTGTAATTGACGAATCGCTGGTGCAGAAAATGCCACAGGCAGAGAAACAACAGGAAGCCTATTTTGACTCGCTCGACCCTACATCGCAACGCATCATTAACATCCTGGAAGAATATGTAAAACCGGCAGTACAGGGCGATGGCGGAAATATAGCCTTTGACTCGTATGATGAAAATGAAAAGCGCGTTAAAGTGATTTTGCAGGGTGCGTGCAGCGGATGCCCTTCATCAACATTTACACTGAAGAGCGGCATTGAAAACATGCTGAAGGATATGCTCAACGATAATGAGATCAAAGTAGAAGCCATTAATACCTGATGTGTGGCTTAAAAATGATATAATCTACATGAAAAAAAGATTCCTGATAATACCATTAACAGCAACATTTCTTATGTCATGCACTACCATGAATAAAACTGAAGCGCCGGAAACACACAATCCGCTGCTGGCACCGTTTAATACACCTTATGAAGTTCCGCCCTTCCACCTGATTAAGAACGCGCACTTTAAACCCGCCCTGCTGGAAGCCATTAAAATTCATGAAAAGGAAATAGCAGCTATTGCCGACAACCCGGATAAGCCGACTTTTGAAAATACTATTGTGGCGTTTGAAAATGCAGGGCAGCTGCTTATCCGCGTTAACACTATTTTCAGCAACCTCAACTCTGCCAATACCAATCAGGAACTGCAGGCAATTGCCAAAGACGTAGCGCCTGACCTTTCAGCAAACAATGACAATATTTTCCTTAACGAAAAGCTGTTTGCCCGCGTTAAAGCTGTATGGGAAGCACAGGCATCACTAAACCTCACGGCAGAGCAGGCCAAACTTTTAGAGCGTAAGTATAAGGCTTTCCAGCGCAACGGAGCCAACCTCAGCAATAACGATAAAGGGCGCCTGAGGGAAATAAACAGGGAACTTTCGGTACTGTCGCTTCAGTATGGCGAAAACGTGCTTGCTGAAAATAACAATTATGTTTTGCTGGTTGAAGATAAAACAGACCTTGCCGGGCTGCCGCCTGAGTTGGTTGAAGCGGCGGCAGAAGAAGCCAGGAGCCGCGGCAAAGACGGCCAGTGGGCTTTTACGCTGCAGAACGCCAGCGTTATGCCGTTTCTTCAGTATGCTGACAACCGTGAACTGCGCAAAAAAATATGGACAGCCTACCAAAACCGCGGCAGGAATACAAACCCTTATAACAACAATGAAAATGTAGCACGGCTGGCAAGCCTGCGTGCCGAAAAGGCCAAATTGCTGGGATATGAAAACCATGCCGCTTTTGTGCTGGAAGAACGCATGGCTAAAACTCCTGAAAATGTTTATAAACTGCTTGATGAACTGTGGAAACCTGCGCTGGCCAAAGCCAGGGCCGAAGAACAGGATATACGGAAAATGATGGCTGCCGACGGCATAAAAGAAAATGTGCAGCCTTATGACTGGCGTTATTACACTGAAAAGATCCGTAAACAGCGCTTTGACCTTGACGAGCAGGAAATCAAGCCTTACTTCAGCCTTGATAATGTACGCAACGGCATATTTATGGTAACGGAACAACTATATGGGCTGAAGTACCGCCAGCTTACTGATGTGCCTGCCTATCATGAGGATGTGAGTGTGTGGGAAGTAATGGAGAAAGACGGCACACACCTGGGCATCCTGTATATGGATATGCACCCCAGGGCCTCAAAACGCGGCGGCGCCTGGATGACCAGCTACCGCAAGCAGCAAATGATTAAAGGGCAGCGAAAAGCGCCTGTAATATCAATAGTATGCAATTTCTCAAAGCCTACGGGTGATGCCCCTGCGTTACTTACCTTTGATGAAACCACAACATTCTTCCACGAGTTTGGCCACGCACTGCACGGGCTGCTGAGTAATGTTAATTACGAAAGCCTTGCCGGGACAAGCGTATTCACTGACTTTGTGGAACTGCCTTCGCAGATAATGGAAAACTGGGCAGCCGAACCTGAAGTACTGAAAATGTATGCCAGGCACTACAAAACAGGGGAAGTGATACCTGATGGACTCATCAAAAAATTACAGGAATCAGCAACATTTGACCAGGGATTTGCTACTGTTGAGTACCTGGCGGCGGCGTACCTTGACCTTGCCTACCACACTATAACCGACCCGATAGGCGGTACTATCACTGATTTTGAGAATACAGCCATGAAGAACATTGGCCTTATTGATGCAATAATCCCAAGATACCGCAGCACCTATTTTACCCATATCTACTCGGGCGGGTACTCTGCCGGCTATTACAGCTATATCTGGTCGGGCGTACTGGATACCGATGCTTTTGATGCGTTTAAATCAAAATCTTTATTTGACCGTGAAACCGCGAGGTCTTTCCGGGCGAATATCCTTGAGCGTGGCGGTACTGCCGACCCGATGCAGCTTTATATTAATTTCCGCGGGAGCGAGCCATCCATACAGCCTCTGCTTTCTAAGCGGGGCCTGGATGTAGTGAGGCCGTAAGGGCGGAAAATAATCAGGATTAAGAAATGTGCTGGCTGTAGCCTGCCGGGATGCGCTAATGCTTGGGTANAATTTTGGCAAGTTCACCCAAAAGACCAATACAGAGGTTGGCGTTATTTTTTTAGCTGGTTCTTTCAAAATTTGAATATTACGGCCAGGTTTACCCACCCCATACAGCACTTAATAGACCGGCAGGATTTATGGGTAGGGATAGATAAGAGAACCCGGATTTGTGACAAATAATCAATCAAAAGCCTGGGAAAAACCACGCATTTGCCATTGGCGCTATTTTGAAAAAACGGGAAACACCCTGAAATTAAACATAGCACTCA
>NZ_NOXV01000119.1 GCF_002251835.1 Flavobacterium cyanobacteriorum | reverse complement strand
TTTATTGATTTTTAATCAATTATGTTTTTTGTCGTGTACTAAATAATAAAACCTAAAATTGTAAAAGAAAAGAAGCTACAATTATCAAATAAACAAAAATATCAATTTATTACAGTTATTTTAGGAGAAACACACAATGGAGATAAAGAGCTTTGGGATATTGGGTGGGTATATTTCAATCTTATTACATCTTTAGGATTTGAAAAAGGTATGAAAAGATCGTCATTTTACAATGATAAACCTGATAATTATAAATTGTTTATGTATTTCTTTGGTGAGGGCGAAGAATATAAAAATGATAAAATGAGCAATGGCAAAACTATTAAACAATGGTGTGAAACTGATTATTTTAAAAATGGATTAGCGAAAAAAGCTAAATTAACTGAACTATATATTATCGATAATATGCTTTCTGATGAACCTATGAATCCATTTCCTAAATGGTATGGACAAGGTTATTGGCGAGATTTAAATCTTTTGCCACCTAAAAAAAATTCAAAATGGTATCAAGCACGCACATATTATTGGCTCCAAGTTGACAGGAAACAAAATAAAGTTAAATATGAGTATATAAAATTATTAGATGATGGATTTAACACATCTTTTATATTTGATGAAGATAATATAATAAAATTTTTTAAAGAAAATCCAGAGCTTCTTCCTAAAGACATGTCAACAGTGAAAGAATTTTACTATGAAAAATCTAATTAGAATTTGTATTTTATTGTATACGACATTACAATTATTATCATGTAACAGAAAAGAAAAGAGAATAACGCTTGATAAGATAATCAGTACCACAATTACAGATTATAAACATACTGACAAATATGATTCTAAAATAGCAATTTCAGATTCACTATTAGTAATATATAATTATGGAATTACACATTCGTCCTTTAACCCAACTGATAGTATAGTACTTTATTATGATAAAGGTGTAAAACAAAGAACTAATCTCCCTTTTAATCAGATAGTAGTAAAAAACAATCTTAAAAGCAATAATGTAAAATTTCTTTTTACAAAGGACAGTGATTATGATACTACTGATATATCTAAAAATAGTTTACATAGTATAGCAAAAAGAACAAGTAAAAACTTCACTGTCGAGTATTTAAATTCTGATGGAAATGATTATTTGAGAATATACAAAGATGGTTATAACAACATAATTAAAGTCAAACATTATGTAAACAACATCTTTCCTCCAAAAATAGAATTATATGATGTTACCGGAGATGGTATTGAAGAGGTTTTTATTTTTAATCCTGAATTTTCATATTGGGATGGAATAGATTACAAATTAGATATATATAAAGTTGATTTTATAGAATAACAATATTTCACTTTTTTTACAATGGGTATATCGTTGGGTAAAGGGTAATCCTCGATACAATTTTTGTCCTAAACTCATTACGGCAACGCTTAATTTCAACGCAAATGAAAAAAAATTATTCTAATACTTCTCATATTTATTTCACATTCTGGTTTATCCCAGGGAACTTCTTATGAACATGTTAAAGACTCTTTACTATACAAAGATTCAAAAGGCAATCTATACCTAAAGCATAAAATTGTTATTATGAGAAGAGAAGACTATGATGCAAAACCAGTCATAAGATATTTTAATTCAGTAAGCTTAAAGGAAAAAGTTTATGAATTATCTGAGCTTGTAGATATTAAAACATTTCGCAGAATGAATGACGACAAATTTGTAGACAAAAATCTAATATATAACTTCAGCGGGCACCCCAACACTTTTCCTCAAATTCGCGCAACCAAAAACATAAGTGATGGGATTCTTTCCATTTTCATTAAAAATCATCACATTTTTTTATGGATTTGTTAGGTTTGTTCTTTACTTTTGCCTCATTAAAAATAAAAAGAACATGAAACCCGATCTTTTCCAGGCACCTGATTACTACCTGCTTGACGAATTACTGACCGACGAGCAGAAAATGGTGCGCGATGCCGCCCGTGAATGGGTAAAACGCGAAGTATCACCTATTATAGAAGACTATGCCCAAAAGGCTGAGTTCCCTAAGCAGATAATTCAAGGTTTGGCTGACATTGGCGCTTTCGGGCCTTATATCCCGGAAGAATATGGCGGCGCGGGCCTTGACCAGATATCGTACGGCCTTATTATGCAGGAAATTGAAAGGGGCGACAGCGGTGTACGCTCTACTGCATCAGTACAATCATCCTTGGTTATGTACCCTATATGGAAGTACGGCAATGAAGAGCAGCGCAATAAATACCTGCCCAAACTGGCTTCGGGTGAATTTATGGGCTGCTTCGGGTTAACGGAGCCTGACTATGGTTCTAACCCTGGCGGTATGGTTACAAATTTTAAAGACAAAGGCGACCATTACCTGCTTAACGGCGCCAAGATGTGGATATCGAATGCACCCTTTGCCGATATTGCGGTTGTTTGGGCCAAAGATGAAACGGGGCGTATACACGGTTTGATTGTAGAACGTGGCATGGAAGGTTTTTCAACGCCTGAAACTCATAATAAATGGTCGCTTAGGGCTTCGGCTACAGGCGAGCTTATATTTGATAATGTAAAGGTTCCGAAAGAAAACCTGCTGCCCAACAAGTCGGGCCTCGGTGCGCCGCTTGGCTGCCTGGATTCAGCAAGATATGGTATTGCATGGGGTGCTATTGGCGCTGCCATGGACTGCTATGACACGGCCCTAAGGTATGCTAAAGAGCGTGTACAGTTTGATAAGCCTATTGCAGCAACCCAGCTGCAGCAAAAAAAGCTGGCTGAAATGATCACTGAAATAACCAAAGCACAACTCCTTACCTGGAGGCTTGGCGTGCTCCGCAATGAGGGCAGGGCTACATCGGCACAAATATCAATGGCCAAAAGGAACAATGTAGAGATGGCCATAAACATAGCCCGAGAGGCAAGGCAAATATTAGGCGGTATGGGCATTACAGGCGAATATTCAATTATGCGCCACATGATGAACCTGGAAAGTGTTATAACTTATGAAGGTACACATGACATACACCTTCTGATCACCGGGCTTGACATTACCGGACATGCAGCCTTTAAATAATTCGCTTATATTATTATATGTAAAGGGCTGTAAAAATTACAGCCCTTTTTTATTACTAAATTTATGTATTGTTGAAGCAGCCAATGCATAAGAAGGCATTATTTTTGTACTGATAATCAATATGCATGCATAATTAAATATGCGATGCTTTTATAAATTTGTAAAAATTCAGCTATGAACATAGATATTATCAACAGTAGTATCCGTCCCCAAAAGGAGCTCCTGTTACAGCACCCACTATACAACAAGGTAAAAACCATTGACGACCTGAGGCATTTCTTGGAAGGGCATGTATACGCAGTTTGGGATTTCATGTCGCTGCTGAAAGCCCTTCAGGCAAAGCTTACCTGCACGTCAACACCATGGCTGCCGGTAGGCAACCCTGAACTGCGGTATCTTATCAATGAAATTGTGCTTGCCGAAGAAACTGACGTTAATGCTGAAGGCAAAAGGCAAAGCCATTATGAAATGTATGTTGATGCCATGAAGGCATGTGCGGCCAATACTGCCGGGATTGAAGATTTCCTTACCGATGTAGTGGAAACGCAGAATATATTTGTTTCTATAAAGAAAAGCAGCCTGCATCCTGATATCAAGGCATTCCTTGATTTTACATTCAGGGTAATTGACCGCGGCAGGCCACATGAAATTGCAGCTGCCTTTACATTTGGGCGTGAAGACCTTATACCTTCCATGTTTACTGAAATACTGCGGAAGTTCCAGCAAAATTTCCCGGAAACAAACCTGCGGAAACTTATCTATTACTTTGAAAGGCACATTGCGCTTGATGCCGATGAGCACGGGCCGATGGCCATGCAGATGATAAATGAGCTTTGCGGCAACGACGCTGAAAAATGGCGCGAAGCTGCTGAAGTAGCCATGATGGCCCTCGAAAAAAGGATTGGGCTTTGGAACGCCATTGAGGAAAATATTATGAAACATGATATGGCGCCGATATAATATTCAGCTTAAAAATCGCTTTGCAACAGTTGTATTTTTATTTATTAAGAGTTTTTGATTTTAATAATAAGCTAGCTGACCTCAAAACCAAGGCAGCATCCCAAAATACTGAATCGGCTTATGCGCTTTTTAGCACTATCAATAACGGCTTTTCAATTTCGGGGGAATTCACCGGAACTGAGAAAAACCCTGAAGTTAGTATTGAAAGGGCTATTACACAAGAACAAACTGTGGTAAATTGTATTGGGGCAATGCACTGCCACCTTGACCCTCTGCCCGGACAGGCGCCACGGACTTATAAAGTTTTTTCCTTCTCTGACATCCTGGGCTTTGCCAAAATTGTATCCCAGTCCACTAACGAGCAACCTGATTTTGGCTTATACGTTACTTCCGGGGCAGGCACATTTGCCCTGAAAGTTAATTCTAAAATTACTTTTAGAAATAATTTATATCGGATGACTGTGACACAAGATGCTTATGAAAGAGCTTTTAATAAATATTTAACAAAAGAAAATGATTTAGATACCCAGATATTAGGGCTCCTCAACTTCATGAGCTCTGAATTCAACGGTGATATAGGCCTGGAATTGTACCAACAAAAACCTGATGGAAATTGGGAAAAATTAGAATTAGCCCCATCCGGCAAAACCTTTAACCGCATATCTTGCTAAACTCTTACATTATGAAAAATATAATTGTCTACCTGTGTTTTGTGTTTTCGGCGGCAACCGCCCAAAACCTTCCGGTGCTTTCTACCACCTCGCTCAATAACCCTTTCATCGATTTTGAACATTGGAAAAAAGGCAACTATGCCAAAGATACCGGCNAAACCTTTAACCGCATATCTTGCTAAACTCTTACATTATGAAAAATATAATTGTCTACCTGTGTTTTGTGTTTTCGGCGGCAACCGCCCAAAACCTTCCGGTGCTTTCTACCACCTCGCTCAATAACCCTTTCATCGATTTTGAACATTGGAAAAAAGGCAACTATGCCAAAGATACCGGCAACACCCGCGACCAGTATGTTGGCACCTGGCAGTACAGCCAGGGCAACACGGTGTTCCAAGTACGCATCTTTAAGCAGGACCAGGTATTGTTTGACCGCGTGTTCAACGGACAGGTAGAGGACTATGGGTACCTTGACTGTGTAATCCTTAAGTACCGGCTGGTAAAAAACGGCGTGGTTATTTTTGATAATCTGGCTTCTACTTCTTATAATACAGATGAATCGTA
>NZ_NOXV01000228.1 GCF_002251835.1 Flavobacterium cyanobacteriorum | reverse complement strand
CGTCAACCCTTTTTTATTTAACAAATAAGTTTAAACCACTTCATTGTTTATGCTTTTACTGATGCTACGAGCAATGCAGAAATATTACCTTCAGCTAGAGGATTAGCAGTATCAGCTACAATTAATCAAAATACTACTTACAATGGTCATCTTGATGTTGTTTATACCCCAGTTAGTGATCAACAAATTAAATTAAGAGTTTTAGACGTAGACGCTAATCTTGCTAATTATGCTTTCGGAACAATTATTGTTCAGGAATTAGAAATTAGTAGCAATTTAAGTACAGTTTCACATCGTTTTGCGAGAAGTAATACAGCTCAGATTATAAATTCAACAGCAACTAACATAGTTTTAAATGATTCTTTTAATGGTGCTTTACCTTTAAATACAACTACAGGAGTATTTTCATTAACTGCAGGCAAAACCTATCGATTGTCATTTTCTGGTAATTTAGAGTTTAGTTTGGCTGGCGGATTTACTTTTATAAGATGGGTAGATGCTATAACAGGTGTTCAATTAATTTCAGGTAATAATAATCAAGGAGTTTGGGTGTCTAGTTCAGCTGGTAATGTTGGTTCAGGCTCTAGAGTAGATATAATTTATACTCCTTCAGCTAATCAAACAGTTAGACTGGAAGGGCTTACAGGTAGTGGAACATCTAATATCCGTATATATTCCCCATTCATTCACAATTTTGGAATTGTTCAAGAGTTGGGTGTAACTGCTAACTAATATTTTTTTAATTAATCATCCCTACTTGCTCTCAGCAAGTAGGGATATTTTAACATTAAACGCTGGTGAAGAAAAATTACATTTTAAGTTATACAGAGTAGCAGAGTAAAGTAAACCTGAATCAAACTCATCACATTAATGAAAAAACTTTTTATCACATTAATAACCTTAGGAGCATTACATCTCAATGCTCAGGTAAAAATCGGGGACAACCCCACCAGCATCAGCCCGAGTGCGGCTCTAGAAATAGAGAGTGCCAATAAAGCATTAATCATACCTCGTGTAGCCAACACCGCTGCGATTACTTCCCCTGTAAACGGGTTAATAATTTACGACGTTTCTACGCAATGTTTTAAGTTTTATCAAAACAATGCTTGGAGTGATTGTATTTTAGCGGGTTCATTTATACAAACAATTTTAGAGCAAATTGGTATTGAAGCGGATGATTTAAATCTTTCATCGACCATTTTAGCTCAACAATTGATAGATATAGGAATTGTGGGTGTTAATCCAAACTATATTATCGCTTATCAAAACTATATTGATGCCAATCCAAACTTTTTTAGCAACCCTGCCCTTTTTAGCCAAGTTCAGGCAATGGTCAATGCTGTAAATGCTAACCTGAATGCAATTTTAGTACAAATCGGTAATGAAGGAGACCAGCCTAATGTAGTACCATCGGCAGTAACTGTTGCCCAGTTGCAACAATTGCCCGTTACAGGGGTAAATCCTGCCTACCAATCGGCTTATCAAGCCTATATTGATGCGAATCCAAACAGCTTTTCAGCTCCGGCTACTATAGCCGAAGTACAAGCAATGATTACAGTGGTTAACAATAACCTGAATGCAATTTTGGTACAAATAGGTAATGAAGGAGACCAGCCTAATGTAATACCATCGGTAGTAACGGTTGCACAGTTGCAGCAATTGCCTGTTACAGGGGTTAATCCTGCCTACCAGTCGGCTTATCAAGCCTATATTGACGTGAATCCAAACAGCTTTTCAGCTCCGGCTACTGTTGCCGAGGTACAAGCGATGATTACTACAGTTAATAATAATGTGAATGCAATTTTGGTACAAATCGGTAATGAAGGAGACCAACCTAATGTAGTACCATCGGTAGTAACGGTCGCCCAATTACAACAATTGCCCGTTACAGGGGTAAATCCTGCCTACCAATCGGCTTATCAAGCCTATATTGATGCGAATCCAAACAGCTTTTCAGCTCCGGCTACTATAGCCGAAGTACAAGCAATGATTACAGTGGTTAACAATAACCTGAATGCAATTTTGGTACAAATAGGTAATGAAGGAGACCAGCCTAATGTAATACCATCGGTAGTAACGGTTGCACAGTTGCAGCAATTGCCTGTTACAGGGGTTAATCCTGCCTACCAGTCGGCTTATCAAGCCTATATTGACGTGAATCCAAACAGCTTTTCAGCTCCGGCTACTGTTGCCGAGGTACAAGCGATGATTACTACAGTTAATAATAATGTGAATGCAATTTTGGTACAAATCGGTAATGAAGGAGACCAACCTAATGTAGTACCATCGGTAGTAACGGTCGCCCAATTACAACAATTGCCCGTTACAGGGGTTAATCCTGCCTACCAGTCGGCTTATCAAGCCTATATTGATGCAAATCCAAACAACTTTTCAGCTCCGGCTACCATAGCCGAAGTACAAGCGATGATTACAGCGGTTAACAATAACCTGAATGCAATTTTGGTACAAATCGGTAATGAAGGAGATCAACCTAATTTAGTACCATCAGTAGTAACCGCTGCCCAGTTGCAANAAACTCCAGCAGATTTATGTGTTGCACTTATGAATTGAACTTAGAAATATAATATAAGAGTCATAAGAATAGTATTTATATTTTTGACACGACAATTATTTTTGAATTATGAAGGCTAAGCCAAGACAAGGATGGGAAGAGATGATAAAAAAAGAAATGGAGTTAAATCCGGAGGCTTTATTGCCTGACTTTTTTGAAGATGAAATTAATGATTGGACTTGGTAAACACATATAGTATGAACACACGCCAGCAACAGCTCGATGCCTTTAACCGCCTGCTCGACATTATGGACGACCTGCGCGAAAAATGCCCGTGGGATAAAAAGCAGACCCTGCAAAGCCTGCGCCACCTTACTATTGAGGAAACCTATGAGCTGGGCGATGCCATACTGGATAATAACCTGCAGGAGGTTAAGAAAGAATTGGGCGATATCCTGCTGCACATTGTTTTCTATGCAAGAATTGGAAGCGAAACTGGTGATTTTGATATTGCCGATGTGGCTAATGAGATTTGTGATAAGCTTATTCACCGCCACCCTCATATTTATGGCGACACTGAGGTAGAGAACGAAGAGCAGGTAAAGCAGAACTGGGAAAAACTGAAGCTGAAGGAAGGTAAGAAATCGGTACTGGAAGGTGTGCCCAAAAGCCTCCCGGCATTGGTTAAGGCCAGCCGAATTCAGGATAAGGCCCGCGGAGTAGGGTTTGACTGGGAAGCACCGCACCAGGTATGGGATAAAGTACAGGAAGAGCTTCAGGAGTTTCAGGATGAGGTTAGTAAAGGCGATAAGGATAAGATTGAGTCAGAGTTTGGCGATGTGCTTTTCTCTATGATCAATTACGCACGATTCCTCGATATAAATCCGGAAGATGCACTTGAACGCACTAATAAAAAATTTATACAACGTTTCCAGTACCTGGAAAGCAAAGCGGCCACCCTAGGCAAATCACTGGCTGATATGACCCTTGCTGAAATGGATGTATTCTGGAATGAAGCAAAAAAACTAAAATAATGAACAGGATTGTTTTCGCCTTATTTTTCATAAGCTGTTTTTGCTTCGGGCAAAAGACGGATGTTGCAGAATTGCAGTTAAAGCTTGAACCCAACGCTTCAGAGGAACTGCTTTACGGATTTGCCGCAGGCGATAAGATACTATTTACTGTTGAGGAGGCCGGTGGCAAAACCATTTCGGAAGTTGCCGTAGCCGAATATCCACAAACTTTTAAATACAGGGAACTTGAGGTTAAAAAGGAGAAGAACCGCGAGTTCAGGGTAAACCAAAAAGCAGTTTATAGCTTTACGTTTGCCAATAAAAGTAAGGAAAGCCGTATCTGCAGGGTAAAGATACAGCGCGTGCCTGCTTCATCAGATACCAGGGCTTTTAATACAGCCGTAAAATGGGCCACCGTGCATGATACATTGTGGAATACCTTTACACGCGATGTTGTAGTGGGGTATGATACTGTTTACGAGCAAAAAATAAAAAAGGTTGTAGCTTTTGAAAAGCGTTATGAAGAAGTAGTACTCGATAAAAACCAGCGTGTTGATGCTAAGACCACACTGGGGCAAAGCAGGGCTGCCGTAGCTTTTACGTTACCGGCTGCTTACACCGGTAAAGACGAAACTAAAAAAGTAGTGGCATGGGCCTATTGGGTAGGTGTAGGGGAAGAGTCAAACGAATTCTGGAAGCAGAACCGGAAAATGATTGTAGGTGCAGTGCAGGGCGCTACCACAATGTTTACTTCACCCCTTGGGGGTATAGCTGCCGGCGCAGTTACAAACCTTATACTTCCCACTAACGGTGAAGATGTGGAGTATGCCCTTGTAAACGAAGCTAACAGCAGGCTTTTCTTTCAGGAGAAAGCATATAAGTCATTTGACAGCGGTAAAGGCATAGCCGCTTACAAGCGCTTTACGGATGAGGCGTTAATGAAAGGCAAATATTTTATAGCCCTTATTAACGATAACATTGTACAGCCAATTGATGTAAATGTAAAAGTATCAGCAATAGTAGAACACATTAAATACAGGGATGAAAAATATACAGACCGTACTATTACGCCACGCTATGAGAAGAAGATAGTACGTGAGCCGCAGATACAATCAAGAAAAATACCTGTAACTTTTGATTATAGATAAAAAAACCATCCCTTAAAGATGGTTTTTTATTAAGTAGGGCTATTATTCCTGCTTCATGTTTCGTATCTGCGTTAGCTTATCTCTCCAGGTTTGAAGTTCCTGCTTGTGGCGCTCTATATTTTTCTTAACCTCTTTTACAAGCGGATTATCGCCTTTGGCATTTGAAAAGAACTGGATATTATTCTCCAGTTGGAAAATCTCACCTTGTATCTCGTCAATTTTACGCATGATAAAAATCTTCTCATTTTCAATCCGGCGTGCATTGTCTCCTTCTGCCATCTGCTCAAGGCGGCTGTTAAAGCGGGCCATGTCGGCATCTTTCTTAGAAAGGCTGAGCTTATCGAACAAAGCATCCAGTATCTTATTAAATTTCCCCTCTATATGGCGCCTTGACTGTGGTACGCGGCCGAAACCTTTCCAGTTCTCAATATGTTTTTTTATTGCATCAAGATCGGTTTTATGGTCTCCCGTAAGCTGAAAATCCCTCAATTGTTCAAGATATTCTTTTTTCTTTTCAAAAGCCTCCAGCTCTTCGCTGTTGGCAGCATTGCGGTGTTCGTGCAGCCTGTCGAAGTAGTGGTTGCACGCCGCCTTGAAGTCTTTCCAGACACTGTCAGAAAACTTTCTGGGCACATGCCCTATAGTTTTCCACTCTTCCTGGATTTGTTTCATTACAGGCGTTGTAGCGGCAAAATCTTCACTGTCCTGGAGGGAACGTGCTTTCTCCACTAAAGCCAGTTTTTTGTTGAGGTTTTCCTGCTGGTCTTTTTTTATGTCTTTATAGAAAGAGTTCTTCTGTGCATTAAAGTTCCTTACGGCATTTTTAAACGCTGCCCAGGTTTCTTCATTAACTTCAGCAGGCACTTTTCCGGCCCTGAAGAACGCTTCGCGCAGCGCTTCCACTTTATCAATCTGCCCCTGCCAGCCGCTGTGTGCATTTACTTTTTCGGCAGCTATAGCCTCAATCTGTGTAATTATCTCCTGCTTCTTTTTCAGGTTTTCCGATTCAAGTTCTTTTGCCTTTGCGGCCAGGGCTTCGCGCTTATCGTGCAGCTGCTTGGTGAGTTCGCTGAAGCGGTTCCATATCTCCTCCCGGTGTTCACGCGAAACAGGGCCTATTTCTTCCTTCCATATCTTGTGTAGCGCCTGCAGTTCGCGGAATGCTTTGTTTACATCTTCTTCCTGCACCAGTTCCTCCACACGGGCTATGATGCGCTGTTTTTGCTCCAGGTTATGTTTAAAGTCAAGGTCGCGCACTTCCCTGTCGAGGTGCAGGTGGTCATAAAAACGCTCTATATGGAAATGGTAATTGTTCCACACATGATTGTACTTGTCGCGGGGTATAGGCCCGGCATTTTTCCAGCGTTCACGCAGGTCGTTAACCTGTTTAAGTGCGTCTTTAATGTTCTCTCCCGAGTCTATTATGTTCTTAAGTTCCTCAATAATAGCAACCCTTTTTTCAAGGTTGCCCTTCAGGTCGTTCTGTAGTTTTTTAAAATGGCTGTTCTTCCTGTCCCTGTACTGGTTGTAAAGGCTGTCAAACCTGTTTTTGAGCGGGAAGTGATATTCAAACCCTGCAGTATCACCATTGTTATCATGGCTGTACTCGTCTTTCTTTTCCTCTATAAGATGATTATATTTTGCATAAAACTCTTTCCTTATCTCTTCAACATGGTCTTTAACAGCCATAACTTTATCATTGCCCGCAAGCGTTTCAAGCTCGGCTACAAGCTGCTCCATGGATAAAGCTTCGTAATTCTTCATCGGTATATCATGGTGGCCCGCTCCGTCTTCGCCTGCTTCTGCATTAGAGCTTTCAATAGCTTCAACAGCGCTTAAAGCACCTGCATGCTGGCCGGCATTCCCGCCTTCGTTTATAAGCGCATCAGCAATGGCTTCACCTGTGTGTGCACTGCTTTCTTCATTCTCCACGCCCTCATTTTCCATAAGTGGGAATATCTGCCCTTCGGTTTCCCTTATTGCAGTTATATCTTCATCATTCTCGTTTGTTTCAGGCACTTCAACTGTTGAGCCATTTTCAGGGTGAATGGCTTCATTTTGTTCGTGTGTCGGCTGTCCGTCTGCTTCATGCAGGTTATCATTCTTTTCTACTGACATTGTAATAGATGCTTGGGTTTTTAATGCTTTAATGCCGAAAGATAGTAAAGCCCGGTTAAAATTCAAAAAAAAAACGACACTTTATGCCGGAATTTAAGTGAATAAAATACAGGATTACGATATTGTTAAGCTAAGGATACTACTTTTAGCTTTTATTCCATATTTTCCATGCTTTATCTGCCTGGTGCACCAGCATGTCAAACCCGTTCTTTGCAGTAGCGCCACCGGCAGCGGCATTTTTCAGGAATAAGGTTTCCTCCGGGTTGTAAACCAGGTCAAAAGCTATGTGCTTTTCTGTAAAGAGGCGGTAATTAAGCGGGGGGCATTCTTCAACTTTAGGATAGGTACCTAAGGGTGTGGTATTAATAATTATCTGGTAATCATCAAATATTTCCCTGTCCAGGCTGTCATACCCAAAAACTGTATCGGTGGCAGTGCGCGATACAAAATCATATTCAATCTTCATGTCGCGCAGCGCAAAGGCAACTGCTTTTGATGCCCCGCCTGTACCGAGTATAAGCGCTTTATTATGCCAGGGCTGCAGCAGGGGCTTCAGCGCCTTGCGGAAGCCATAGTGGTCGGTATTATAGCCTTTCAGGCCTTTTTTAGTGATTTTTATAGTATTTACAGCGCCTATTACAGCCGCTTTTTTTGAAAGGGAATCCAGCAGGGGGATAACCTCCTGTTTATAAGGTACTGTTACATTAAGGCCTTTAAGCCCTTTTGTGTTAGCAATGATTTCAGGAAGTTGCCTTATGCTTTGGATATCAAAATTTTTATAATAATAATTATCAAGGCCTTCCTCTTCAAACTTTTCTGCGAAATAGCCTGCGGAAAAAGAGTAACTTATATTGCGGCCTACAAGACCAAAAATTTTTGCCTTATTTGTCTTCAAGTTGATGTTGTTTCAGTGGCGGGATATTTAAAAACAAAAGCCCGGCAACTCACGCTGCCGGGCTTTTACCCACACTATTTATTACTGTATTTCTTTATCTCATCCTGTACTACTGCAAGCTCCCATATTACGGGGAACTGTTCTTCCAGCAGGGTGTGGTTTTTATAATTTAGCCTGAGGCCGTTGCTCAGGTGAAAAATCCCTTTATCAGTTTCCTGCAACATGAAGTATAACCCGGCAAGGCGGTACTCTACTTCATATTCTTCCGGGAAATATTCTGATGCCTGCAACAGCGTATTTATAGCCGTATCATACTCCCCTAAAAACTGCAACGTATCGGTCCAGAAAAGCCAGGTGTCAAGCTGGTAATCGCCATATTCCACAGCCTTTCTGTATCCTTCTTCGGCTTCTTCATGAAAATTAAGCGCTTTATTTATCACCGCGTAACGTTTCCAGTACAGCTTATTCTCATTATCAATACCGATAGCTTTGTTAACATAATACAACGCTTTCTGGTAGTTTTTCCTGCGGATGTAAAAATCAGTAATCGCTATCCATGCTTTATCCAGTAGCGGGTCTTCATGTACCGTTTTCAGGTAAAATTTCAGTGCTTTTTCATCATTGCCCAGCCTTTCATGGCATTTTCCTACCCTCAGCAGCGCAAATGATGTAGGGTCATCAAGCTCCATTGTGATATTATAACATGTTATGGCCTCTTCATACTGCTTAAGCCTCTCGAGTGTTTTAGCCTTTTCAAGGAAAGCACCGAGGAAACTTTCGTCAATAAGCGTGGCATAATCAAATGCGCGCAATGCCTGTTCATAATTTTTTATTGAGTAGTATTGCCTGCCCAGCTGGTGCCATGCCACCTCGCTATACGGGTTCCTGTCAATAAAACCGTTAAGAAAATCAATGGCTTCAAGGTTCTGGTCAAGAAAATCAAAGCAATAAACCACGTTATATAATGCAGAATGATCTTCTGTGTCTTCCTCAAGGCATTTTATAAAACTCTCCTTGGCCATTTCAAGGTTATCCATAAAGAGGTACTCCATGCCCAGCAGCGAATATACATCAGCATAATCATCAGTATATTTAAGCGCTGTCTGCAAAAGTTCCACAGCCTTGTCATGCTGGTCCCTCTTCGAATAAATATTGGCTTTCTGGATATAGATCTCTTCGTTTGTAGGCTCTATGGCATAGAGTTCATTAAGTAAGCGCTCTGCCATGTCAAGCTTGTCATCAAATACAAGCAGCTCAACCTGTACTAATTTTAAACCTGTTGACCTTGGATGCTGTTCAAGGCCGAGTTTTAAGGCTTTTTTCGCAAGGTTGATTTTTCCGGTGTCGAGGTAGTGAAGAATGATGTCTTCAAACTCTTCGGAGTCAAAGAAGAATACCTTGTTGGTTTTCAACATTGATTCGAACTTTGATAAGGATAAACTGTTATCTTCTTCTTCGTGACTCAAATTCATACTCCTTTTGTTTAAAATTATCCTTCTTAAAGTTACTAAATGTTACTGTAGAAGGGAAATAATTGGCATTTGTTTTAAACAATTTAATTAACAATTTTACGTGTTAATTTATTGTTCTGCTTCATTTAATATAATATCCATAACTTCAAGAATAATGCCACATCCCTCACGTATTTCATTATCTGAAATTGTTAGTGGCGGTGTAATCCTTATGGCTTTGCCTTCAAACAGCAGCCAGAACAATATCAGGCCCTTATCCTGGCATTGGAGTATCACTCTGTTTGTTATCTCAGCGCTTTCGGTCATGGCGGCCAGCATTAGGCCTTCTCCGCGTACCTCCGTTATTAGTGGGTGTATCAAAAGCTCCCTGAAGAGTTTTTCTTTCTCCAGCGCCCGCGCCATTATGTCAGTTTCGACCAGTTCCTGTAATGTTGCCAGGCAGGCTGCGGCTATAACCGGATGACCGCCAAATGTGGTGATATGCCCCAGTTTAGGGTCATGGCATAAGAGGTCCATCATTTCGGGCGAGGCCGTAAAAGCGCCCACAGGCATGCCGCCGCCCATCCCTTTACCCATAACCACAACATCAGGCACTACATCATAGTTCTGGAAACCAAATAATTTACCGGTGCGGCCAAATCCGGGCTGTATTTCGTCCAATATCATAAGCGCGCCCACTTCATCGCAGCGTTGCCTTACTTTTTTAAGAAAATCATTGTGCGGCCTTATAAAACCGGCACCACCCTGAATGGTTTCGAGTATTATGCCTGCAGTTTTGGTAGTTATCTTTTGCAGGTCATCCTCATTATTAAAAGTTATGAAATCTACATCAGGTACCAGTGGCCTGAATACCTGCTTGCGCTCCTCAAACCCCATAACGCTCATAGAGCCCATTGTATTGCCATGGTAGGCGTTGTGGCATGATATAAGCTGGCTACGGCCGGTTACCCTGCGGGCGAGTTTAAGCGCGCCTTCGGTAGCTTCGGTACCGCTGTTGGTAAGATAGGTTTTACTCAGCTTTTCGGGCATGTATTGGGCCAGCAGTTTACAAAATTCCGTCGCGGGATGCTGCGCATATTCCCCGTAAACCATCACGTGGCTGTACTTGCCCAGCTGCTCAATGATAGCCCGGTTCACCCGTGGGTGCTGGTGGCCAAGGCTTGCTGCCGATACGCCGGCCACAAAATCAAGATAGGCTTTGCCGGCCGTATCATATATGTATGAACCTTTGGCGTGTGCTACTTCCATGCCCAGCGGGTGAGGGGTAGTTTGCGCCTGATATTTATAAAAGTCTTTAATCATTTATCCGCTTGTATTTTTAGCTCATAAACCCGGCCATCATAACAATACTTTAAAAAAGGTAATATTAAGGTTTCTTTTCCTTTGATAATGCAGGCCCCGGGTTCTTCCTGTCATATTCCAGGGTTTCCCTAAGGGGTTCCATAGGTTTGTCCTCTTTTAGTTTCTCCTTTTCACTGCGGTTGACAATCTTGTCATGCAGTTCCTGCTCTTCCGGAGGGAATATATCGTCCTTGCTTTTAATAATCTCGTCGCCACGCCATTCAAAGCCCCTGAGTTTCCTTACATTTTGGGGCAGTTCGGCATCAGGGTAAATCTGGCTTTCAATCTTCCTCAGTAGTGTAGCCGAAGTGATTTTGTTATCGCTTAGCTCAAGATGGATGCTGCTTCCTACACCTTTATCAATCCCGAAAAGTTCCTGCTTGTCATACATGTAAATTATTTTCTCCGCATTACCTACCAGGTCCACTTCATAGAGCTTGTTGTCGCGGAACTTGCCATACATGTTCTTGCCCTTTATCTGTGTGTAGCCAGTGCCCAGAGTGTCTTTTTGTATAATAAAGGCATTGCCCAAAACTTTCAGGGAATCCAGCTTTTTTGTTTTGTTGCTTGATACCAGGTGTATTTCCTGCCCGGTCATCTGGTTGACGCCGTTCCACACCACCGGGCGCTTTATCAGCCTGGTCAGCCCGTGTGCTTCGTCCGAATGTATTGAGTCACATTTGCCGCTCATATCTGTTTTATAGAAACGTGCATTATTATACCCCCTGATAATCCTCCCGCCCTGCTTCCCGGTTACCATCATTACCCTGGCATGAGTGTAGAGGGTATCTTTTTCTACCAGTGTTTTGGCCACAGCATGTTTTGTCATCACCAGTGAATCTCCCTGCGGCCTGCGGAATATTTCTCCATAATGGCCTTCCAGGACATATTTGTTTACAGTATCGGTAATCCGCACGTTATTAGTGCCTGATGAATAGTTTTTAGGTTTGTTGTAATACAGTTTATCTCCTTTTATTATCCGTGTCCCGTAGCGTATGTAGGAATTTGTTAACAGTTGCGCTTCGTTTTTCTTGGTGTCATAAAATCCATTTTCGGTATAAATATAATCCTCCCTGCTGGTGATGGTTGAAGGGCCAAACACATAAGAGTGCCCTGAATTGGTATAGTAGTCCAAATGGTTGGACTTCAGCACATGCTTAGGGTTGGTAAGGGTAACCGCGGTCCTGAACTCATATTTTTTTTGCCCTGCAATATACCTTCCTGATTTACTTTTAAGGGTGTTTTCCCCGTTTACAATAGTTCCGTAGGTGTTATAAAAGGCCTGCTGTATAGTGCGGTCAAAATTTACTGTGTCGGTAGTCAGCGTCATGTCCGGGGAGCGCATCACCACATTGCCCGTAGCATAGGCAAATTTCCTGTTACCATTGTATTCCGCATAGCGGCTGTCCATGAAAAGCGAATCGCCCTGGTTCATTTTAACACTGCCAAAAAGCTTCACATAATTTTCATCTTTAAAATGGTAAGCCTTGTTGCAGGTTATCCTTACACCATCATGCCATACGCTTACGTTGCCAATAAAAACGATAGCTCCCGGCACTTCATCCTGGTTCATGTTTACAAAATCAGAGTTTTCAATAATAATATTGCTGTTTTTTTTCTGGTTTTGCGACCACAGGCAGGAACAGAGTGTGAAAGTAAGGAGCAACAGGAGTAGCTTTTTCAAATTTTAAAAAATTAAGGTGCAAATTTACACAATTAATACAACAATACCCATGCCGAAACGGTTAGTTGTACATAACGTAAAAAGTAGCCATAAATTGCACGAAAAGAAGCCGTCTCACAACTTGAGACGGTTTTTTTACGTTTTTCTT
>NZ_NOXV01000187.1 GCF_002251835.1 Flavobacterium cyanobacteriorum | reverse complement strand
TTCTAATGACCGCCATTAGAAATTTACTCTAATGAACTTTTTGGGATTATAAATTGTAATACTATGAAAAAACTTGTTTTAATGCTGCTGGCGCTTCTGTCGCTATCAGCTACGGCACAAAAAAAGGTTAATACTGATAAACGCGGTGTTGCTCTGTCAGGCTATGATCCTGTTGCCTATTTTACGGAAAATGCCGCCCTTAAAGGCAGTAAAGAAATTGTGTATGAACACGAAGGGGCTGTATATCAGTTTGCTACTGAAGAAAACAAAGCACTGTTTGCAAAGGCTCCGGAAAAATACCTGCCACAGTTTGGCGGCTGGTGTGCCTATGGCATGTCTGAAGGGTATAAAGCACCTGTTGACCCCAAAGCCTTTACCGTAAGCCAGGGCAGGCTTTACCTCAATTACAGCCTGAGCGTAAGGGAAGAGTGGCTGAAAGATAAAGACGCCCGCATAAAAAAAGCTGAGATAAACTGGCCAGCCATATCTAAAAAATAAAATTAATCATAAAACAATTGTATATTAATTCTTTAAAACATGAAAAAGTATCTTATTTTACTACTGGCATTATTTGCTATAGCAGCCCGTGCTCAAAACAGGAAGGTAAATAATTTCAACCTTGACAATAAAGTAGCCATACAAGGTTATGACCCTGTAACGTATTTTACACTAAAAAAAGCAATGAAAGGCAAAAAAAATATTAGTACCATGTACGAAGGCGTTGTGTATTATTTTGCCAGTGAAAGCAACAAAAATCTATTCCTCAAAAACCCACAGGGATATGAACCACAGTATGGTGGCTGGTGTGCTTACGCTATGGGGAGCAGCGGCGAAAAAGTGGAAATTGACCCTGAAACTTATAAAATTCTTGACGGTAAATTATACCTTTTTTACAATGCCTACTTCAATAATACGCTGAAGAGCTGGAATAAGGACGAAAAAAACCTTAAATCCAAAGCTGACGTAAATTGGAAAAAAATAAATGGTGTTTAATCATAAATTTAATAATAATGAAGAATATATTTTTATGGATAATGAGGCTTACCGCTGCCTTAATTTTACTGCAAACCTTGTTTTTTAAATTTACAGGGGCTGAGGAGAGTGTATATATATTTACTACATTAGGGGCAGAACCTTATGGTAGGATTGGGTCAGGCATTATAGAACTAATTGCTTCCCTGCTGATACTGCTTCCCAGAACTACTTTTTATGGCGCCTTGCTTGGTGCCGGCACAATGTCCGGGGCTATATTGTCGCATATTTTTGTACTTGGCCTTGAGGTGCAGGGCGATGGCGGCCAACTGTTTATACTGGCACTTGTAACATTTGCCTGCTGCCTTATATTAATGTACCTAACCAAACAAAAAATTTATTATATTAAACAAAAAATATAATGCTATGCTTTTTGATTCTGTTAACCGTAATCTTTCTGAATTATCATCAATGCTCCTGCAACTGCCTGATACATGCTACAGCATGCCGCGCGCAGAATTAAGCCATTCTTCCATAGGTGAGCATGTAAGGCATATAATCGAGCTATATGAATGCCTTTTGCTGCGCTATGATGAAGGCATTGTGAATTATGACCTGCGCAAAAGGGACAAAGCCATACAGGCCAGTACACAAACAGCTATTGAACGCATAACGGGCATAAGCGGGAGCATAAAGAAAGATAACAAGCCTATGGTGCTGCAGCAGCAGGTTAACGGAGAGATAATGGAGTTTGAAAGCAATTACTACAGGGAACTGCTTTATAATTTTGAGCATACCATTCATCACCAGGCGCTCATAAAAGTAGCGTTATTACAGCTTAAGGAAGTATCGGTTGCCGAAGATTTCGGTGTGGCGCCATCAACTATCGAATACAGGAAAAATGTGTACAGTTAGTTTTATCAATGCCGGGGGCAGGGTCATAATAACGTCTAACAGGGACGAAAAGCCCGGCAGGCAGCCTGTACTGGCGCCGAAGAACACCATGATAAACCGCAAAAAGGTTTTTTTTCCAAAAGATCCTGAAGCGGGAGGGACCTGGTATGCAGTTGATGAATTCGGTACTGTGATAGTGCTGCTCAACGGCGCTGCTGAAAAGCATACCAGGAAACCAAAATATCGCATGAGCCGTGGTTTAGTTGTGCTGGAACTGACAGGGCAGGAGTCGCCGCTGGCGTACTGGAATACTATTGATCTTAACGAAATTGAGCCATTTACTATAGTCCTGTTTGAAAAAGGCGGTCTTTACCAGCTTCGCTGGGATGGAACAGCAAAAGAAACAAAACACCTTAACAGCAGTGAAAGCTATATTTGGTCGTCTGTAACGTTATATTCTGCCCGCGTAAGGCAACAAAGGGAAATATGGTTCAGGGAGTTTCTTGCAGCCACACCTGTTGTTACCGAAGAAAACGTAATAGCTTTCCACAGGTTTACCCATGTGGCCAATACAGAGAACGGCCTGGTTATAAACAGGCCCGGCGGACCTATGACACTGAGTATAACCCAAACTATACTGGAAGCTAACAAAGTGCATTTTTCGTATCTTGACCTAATGAAACAGGATAGCTTTACTAAAACATTTCTATCGGTTTAGCATTGAAACTTTTTATACATAAGCTTAGGAACTGGGAGTACTGGCCTTTTTGGGCCGTGTATTTCCCTTTGTTCTTTTTGTGGGCTGCCTATGCGCTCAGGGCCCGTACCATTTTCTTTTTTAATGCTGCCAACCCTACCATGCGCAATGGTGGCTTTATTATGGACAGCAAGATTGAAATTTATGGCCTTATGCCTGAAGCTTACTATCCGGCAACGATACTGGTACCCGAAGGCAAAGAATTTGATGAGGTAAAACAGCAGCTTGCACATAAAAATATTGCGTACCCTATCATCGCAAAGCCTGATATGGGGCTGCGGGGTAATGCCGTAAAAAAAGTTTATAATGAGGCTCAACTTAAAAATTACCACCAAAAAGCAGATTTTGATTATTTAATACAGGAGTTTATACCTTATCCTAACGAAGCCGGGATTTTTTATGTACGTTTTCCCGGTGAGGACAGGGGAAAGGTAACAGGCATAGTGGCCAAGGAACTTCTTACAGTTACAGGCGACGGTGAGGCTACCATAACAGAACTTATCAGGCGCGACCCCAGGTTTGAGATGCAGCTGCCCGTACTGAAGAAAGAACTCGGTGCAAGGCTTGATGAAATTCCTGAAAAAGATAAAAAAATAAACTTGGTGCCACTTGGGAATCACTGCCGGGGAGCTAAATTTATTGATGCAAGCCACCTTATATCGGCCGGGCTTACTGATACAATCAATGAGGTTGCCCTGCAGATGCCGGAATTTTATTTTGGGCGGATGGATATAATGTATAATTCCTGGGAGGAACTGGAACAGGGTATTAATTTCAGCATAATTGAAGTTAATGGCGCGGCAAGTGAACCCACCCATATTTATGACCCTATGCACAGTATCTTTTTTGCCTGGAAGGAGCTCGCAAGGCATATTACCTATATGTTCCGGATAAGTGTTAAAAACAATACCAGGGGTGTGCGCTATCTGTCGTTTTCAGAAGGGATGCACCAGTATAGGCTTCACCGCAAAATGGTAAGCAAATATGAAAGATTATGAAGCCCGGGCTGAAAAATATAGCGGCAGGCTTCCTGGTAAGTTTTACCGGGTCAGTACCCCTGGGCTACCTTAACCTTATTGGCTTCAGTGTTTATAAGGATCACGGGCAGGGGCAGGCTGTCCTTTATCTCGTAGGTGTACTCCTTGCGGAAGTGGCCTTTATGTATAGTATTATCTATTTTACATCACGCATTACTTTCCAAAAAAACTTTTTGAAAAGAATTGAGTTTTTTAGTATCCTGTTATTACTCCTCTTGGCGTACTGGTACTGGCCGCAAAAGGGAAATGCCACTGAGGGAAATACCATTGCGGCTAAAATAATCTATACACCTTTTATTACCGGTATGGTACTCAGCCTTCTTAATTTTATTCAGGTGCCTTTTTGGGCAGGATGGAATTTATACCTCACCAGCAATGGTTTTGCAAGTTTTACTGGTGTGCTGAAACATTATTTTGTTGCCGGGGCGCTCACCGGCACATTTTTAGGTATGCAGCTGTTTATTTATCTGCTGGCCTCTGTGCCTGTTACCGTTTTAAACACAAAGGTATTAAGCTATATCTATCCGGTTGTATTCCTGTCATTATTTTTGTATCAGCTTGTAAAACTGATTAGTTCGCTACAGCGCATCAACCGGATATAATTGAAACTTATTGTTCCTTTTTTTTAGCCTCTACCGTCATTTAACCCCATTTTGCCAAGTATTATCCCTAAAAAATTTAGAGCAACAGGCTAGCAGCTTTAGCATATCAATTTAAAGGCAGGTGTTATTAATATTAGATCTTACAAAATAATTTGTTTAACATTTTTTAAATTATGTTAAACAAATTTTATATCTTTGAGGTGCTGCCCGCACTAAAGTGAGCAGAAAAAAACTAAAATCATGATTAATACTTTTACTGGATCCCTTCCAATTCTTACGGACACCGAGATTGGTGATGAACACATTTGTACTGGCCTTGATACTCCTTTAAAGAACGATGCATTTATAATGCCTGATGAAGAAAAAAAAGAACGTATTACCCTTCTTTTTGCTGAAATTATGGATGTGCTGGGGCTTGACCTTACCGATGACTCGCTGAAAGGCACACCGGGCAGGGTAGCTAAAATGTATGTGGATGAAATATTTTCGGGGCTCAACCCTGCCAATAAGCCTAAAATTGCCCTGTTTGATAATAAATACAAGTATAACCAGATGCTTGTTGAGAAAAATATTACATTCTATTCCAATTGTGAGCATCATTTTGTTCCGATTATCGGAAAGGCACATGTGGCCTATATATCTTCGGGGAAAGTAATTGGGCTATCAAAACTCAACAGGATAGTACAGTACTATGCCAAACGCCCGCAGGTACAGGAAAGGCTTACAAACCAAATAGGGGAGGAACTAAAATCAGTTTTGGATACTGAAGACATAGCTGTAATTATAGATGCTAAACATCTTTGTGTATCTTCAAGGGGAATAAAGGATGATACATCATCAACGGTAACTTCCTTTTTTAGTGGAGCTTTTACTGATGCTGCCAAAATAGCCGAATTACAAAATTATCTCGCTGTCTGAAATAATATTTTAAGTTATATAATTAAAAAAGCAGCACTAATTGAAAGAATTTTCATCAAAAATAAATATTAATTTAGGCATTTAAATTCTCTCTTTCGTTCAAAAAAAGGTCAATAAAATATAAATTATATAGACAAAATATATAGATTTACTATAGACAATTCCTAATGTAACATATCTATTTTTTTTATATATTTTTTTATTTAAATATTTGAATAATAGATTTTTAAATTGATATTTATGCATGATTTAATCAATCAATTAAAATTTAAAAGTTGATTTTTTTATATAAAATTGGGATGTTTTTATGTTGGATGTATTATTTACAGTCTTTGCACTGTATCTTTACACCTTAATATAAAGCACCCCAAAAACATGAAATTTTTGAAAACTTTGTGTACACTCAGGTACACTAAAAAAATTGTTGCATTTTCTTTATTTCTTGCATTTGTAGTTCCGGGTACAGCACAAAACGTACTTGATAATGCAGGTGTTTCAACATCATCATTAGCTGCTTACAGCCTTAGGAAGTTAAGTTCTTCTTACAATGGGCCTGTAGTGCAACTCAGGAGATCATCGGATGGCGAACTAAGAGATGTTTATTTTGATGCTTCGGGTTCTGTTTCTCTTTCATCTTTTGTCAGTGATACAGGCGGTGGTGTCCCTACCTCCGTATCATTGTCTGACTGGATTGAAGGTAACAGTGCAACCGTATCTGTTTGGTATGACCAGAGTGGTAGCAACCGCCATCTGTTGCAGGCAACAATTTCGCGGCAGCCTATACTTATTAACAGTGGTGTCATAAACCAGTTTAATGGTTCGCCATCAGTGTTCTTTAATGGTGCTGCATCCATGCAGCATACTTTAATTCCTACTACGGGGTATACCGGCTTTACTGCTAATATGGTAGCCAGCTGGTTTACTACAGGCACTTCAACTGCGACTATACAAACACTTCTTGACAATGACCATAACGGTAGTAGAGGATTCGTAATACAGGATAGGCCAGACCTGACCAACAGGCCGGTTAGTATGGGTATTACGGGTACAGGTTCCATGAGCCAGGTTTTTGATGTAATTACCACGGGTAATAATAACTATAGGCTACTTACCATGACTGCTGGCTCTAATGTAAGTGGTTTTAGGGATGGTAATGCCTTAACTACAAGTAGTATTTCAGGCACTAATTATAATCTTACCAACAGGTTGGTACTGGGTGCATGGCATAATTCCGGCAACACCTCAAGATTTCTGACAGGTAATGTCGCTGAACTTATTTTATTTTCAAGGCAGGTAAGCACTGCTGAACGTCAGGCTATAGAATGCTCTCAACGCTTAAGATATAATGTTGCCTATGGTGTGCCGGAAAATTATGACCTTAGAATCACTGCAACCGCGGCAGTTTCAGGTTGTTTGACAGCAATTGAGAACGTTGTGTGGCGCACACCTGACCTACTTAATACCCAGTTGATAAATGGCACCCTTACAAAAACGACTTCATCAGGCACATGGAATGGAGGAGCAGCTTCCTGGAACACGGTTTCAAATAATGGGTATTTTGAATTTACAGCATTAGAAGCAAATACGGCACGGATGGCCGGTTTGAGTTCTAATAATTTTGATGCTAATTTTAATACTATTGGTTTTGCATGGTATTTAAGGACGGATGGTGTTGTTGAAGTATATGAATCGGGATCAAGCCGTGGCTCATTTGGCGGATATACAGTAGGGACAGTATTTAAAATACTTGTTGATGCCAATGTCGTAAAATATTATAAAAACAACACGCTAATGTATATTAGTGCGGTTTCACCAACTCTGCCACTACTTGCGGATGTATCCATTAATACTGTGGGAGGTACAGTAGGTAACCCTAAAATTGCTAATATTACGCAGGGTGCTTTTACAGCACAGGTATCAGGTACTGCTCCTGTATCTTATACATGGAGCCGTAATAATACTGTAGTCAGTACTGGCAGTGCATCTTATCAGGGTGGGACACTGCAGCCGGGTGATGTTTTGCAATGTGATGTAGCTTATGCAAGCCAATGTGGTAATGTTATAATTAGATCTAATCAAATTATTGTTGGTGCAGCTACAGGTTCTGAAAACTTTAACTTCTACATACAGGCCACGCCAACTTCTACAGCCTGTAGGCTTGCTGAAGAGGAGATAGTCTGGAGACGGTCAGATTTTGTTAATACACAGTCTACAGGCAACGGTAACAGCCTTATAAAGATTCAATCGGGAGGCGCCTGGGACGGAGGTGCCGGATCTGTAAACAGGGTATTTAACAATGGTTATATGCAATTTGTTGCATCTGAAGCCAATACGGCAAGGATGGCAGGATTGAGTGCCAGTAATGTAAATTCCAACTTCAACACAATACAATTTGCATGGTACTTGCGTACAGATGGTGTTGTTGAAGTTTATGAGTCAGGCTCAAGCAGGGGTACCTTTGGAGCCTATGCCATTAATGACATATTTAAAATTGCAGTGGAGGCCGGGGTTGTTAAATATTATATCAATAATGACCTGAAATATATCAGTGCGGTCACCCCATCACTGCCAATGATTGTTGATGTTTCTATTAACAGTTTAAACGGAACATTAACTAATGTAAAGATAGGTAACTATTATGGTGGTGAATTCGTGGCTTCTGCGTCAAACCTAGGTACCAATCCACAATATCAGTGGAAAGTCAATGGTGTAAATACAGGTAGCAACAGCGCAACCTACAGTAATACCACATTAGGAAATGAAGATGTTGTAACCTGTGAACTTATTCCAGGTATAAGCTACTGTCCACTAAACCCAATAACATCTAATACTATTGTAAATAAAGCATTATCTAACAGCCTTAATATAGACTTTTATATAACCGGTGTAGCAACGACTGCCGCATGTAATACAGTTAATGAGGTAGTAAGTTGGAGAAAGTCTGATTTAGTAAACGTAAGTGCAACAAACAACAGTATACAAAAAATACAGTCTGGTGGTACCTGGGACGGTGGCGCAGCTTCATGGAACAGGGTGTTTAACAACGGTTACTTTGAATTTACAGCAACAGAGACGAATACTGCACGTATGGCTGGCTTGAGCAGTACTAATATCAACAGCAGTTTTAATACTATACAATTTGCATGGTATTTACGCACCAATGGTACAGCAGAAATTTATGAGAGTGGATCAGGCAGGGGAAGTTTTGGCAGCTATACCAGCGGTACAGTTTTCAGAATTGCTGTTGAAGCCGGTGTGGTTAAGTACTATAAAGATACTGCATTGATGTACATAAGTAACATAACACCTTCATTGCCTATGCTGGTGGATGTATCTATCAACACACTACTTGGTACAATTTCAAACGCTATTGTTTCAAATTATAATTCTGGCACATTTAATGCCGTAGCTACTAATGCCGGAAACAACCCAACATACCAGTGGAAGCTCAATGGCGAAAATGTTGGTACTAATAGTACTACTTACACTAATACCTCGCTTGAAAATGGCGATTTGGTAGCATGTATCATAACTCCTGATTTTGGCGGTTGTACATTTACAACATATTCATCAAATACGCTTACCAATTCCAGTATAGCTATACCGGCTTCTTCTGATTTTGTTATTCAGGGCACAGCTGTAGCAGCAGGATGTAATATAGCCGTCGAAGATGTTGTATGGCAGAATTCGTCATTGTCTAATGTAGAATTTGATAATAATGTACTTGTTAAAGTACAATCGGGCGGTAACTGGAATGGCGGAGCGGCATCCATCAACAGGGTGAATAATAATGGTTATCTTGAATTTACTGCATCTGAAACCAATACGGCAAGGATGGTTGGCTTAAGTACCACAAACATAAATTCTAATTTTAATACTATACAATTTGCCTGGTATCTCCGTCCTGACGGTACAGCAGAAATTTATGAGAGTGGATCAAGCAGGGGTAACTTTGGACCTTATCAGGCTACTGATGTTTTTAAAATAGCTGTTGAGTCAGGCATTGTAAAATATTATGAAAATGATGTACTACAATTTGTGAGCTCTGTTACACCTTCCTTACCACTACTGGCTGATGTATCTATTAATAGTATTAATGGTAAAGTTGTTGGGGCAAAAATTGCAAATCGTAACGGTGGTACTTTTACGGCCTCATTAACCAACCAGGGAACATCACCCTCATTCCAGTGGGTACTCAATGGTGTTAATGTAGGTACCAATAGCGCTACATATACCAATACATCATTAACGAATGGAGATGTACTCTACTGTGTAATCCGTCCTGATACCGGGGGCTGTAGTAATGCGGCATATACTTCTAACCAGATTGTTAATTTTGCGGCTCCTGCTAACTCTAATAGTGAATTTTATATATCTGGTGTAGCATCTGCAAGTGGCTGCGTACTTATATCTGAAGAGGTAAGATGGGTTGCTAATGAACTTATTAATGTATCTGCCAATAATAATACCATTACAAAAATACAGTCCGGTGGTAGCTGGAATGGAGGTGCGGCATCATTGAATACAGTTATTAATAACGGATACATGCAATTTACATCTAATGAGGCAAACACGCATAAAATGGCAGGTTTGAGCAACACTAATTTAAATAGCAATTTTACTACAATTCGTTATGCATGGTATTTAAGGTCTGATGGTATTGCAGAAATATATGAATCGGGCTCATTTAGGGGAACTTTTGGAACTTATACTGCCGGTACGCAATTTAAAATTGCAGCTGAGGCAGGGGTTATAAAATACTACAAAGGCGATGTCCTGCAGTACATTAGCGCTGTTGCACCTACTTTTCCAATGATTGTTGACATATCTATGAACAGCATTAATGCTACTATTGCCAATGTCATTACGGTTAATTACAACAGCGGTACATTCTTGGCCACTGCATCCAATGCCGGAGCTAATCCAACTTATCAGTGGAAGCTGAATGGGGTTAACGTGGGTACAAATAGCGCAACTTATACAAATACTTCATTGAATAATAGTGATATTATCACCTGTGTCCTTACACCTTCAACAGGAGGATGTGGCCAAAACAATTCTTTTGTTTCAAATATATTAGCGGCTAATGTTATATCACAGGCTGGGGTAGAGGCTTATATTAGTGCTAATGCTTTTTCTGCAGCATGTAATACTGCTGAAGAACAGGTAAGGTGGAGGAATTCTGCTTTTGTAAATGTTACAGCTAACGGCAATTCACTACANTGTCCTTACACCTTCAACAGGAGGATGTGGCCAAAACAATTCTTTTGTTTCAAATATATTAGCGGCTAATGTTATATCACAGGCTGGGGTAGAGGCTTATATTAGTGCTAATGCTTTTTCTGCAGCATGTAATACTGCTGAAGAACAGGTAAGGTGGAGGAATTCTGCTTTTGTAAATGTTACAGCTAACGGCAATTCACTACAAAAAATACAATCAGGTGGAGCTTGGAATGGTGGCGCTGCTTCGTGGAACACCGTTTCAAATAATGGCTTTATGAAGTTTACGGCGACTGAAACTAATACTGCAAGAATGGCCGGCTTAAGTACTAATAATACAAATGACAATTTCAATACCATACAATATGCCTGGTATCTTCGTGCAGACGGTGTA
>NZ_NOXV01000182.1 GCF_002251835.1 Flavobacterium cyanobacteriorum | reverse complement strand
TCAGGCTACTCTCCTAACCAGGCTTTCCAGCTTTATCCTTATGCCCTCGGCCGTGAAGAAGCCGATACAGCCACTAATACCGATGTATTGGTATTTCACGGAGCAACTGATGCCCCTGCTGTGGATGTTGTGGCAGAAGGAGCCGGTGTGATTGTTAATGACATCACTTACGGAAATTATATTGCAAATTACCTGGAACTGCCCACTGATAACTACACTCTTAATGTAACTACTGCTGATGGTACGACAGTAGTGGCCTCTTACAGTGCGCCATTGGAAACACTTGACTATGAAGGCGATGCAATAACTATATTGGCAAGTGGTTTCCTTAATCCCGCCAATAATAGTAATGGCCCGGAATTTGGGCTGTGGGCAGCTACAGCAGCCGGAGGCCCATTGCTGCAGTTGCCACAAATACCGTTAAGCAACAGGGAATTTAGAACTGCCAGCCTAAGCCTGTATCCAAATCCGGCGAAGGATGTTATCACGATAGAAGGGCCATATACTTTTAATAGCGTTACGGCAAAGCTTTATGACCTTACGGGAAGGCAAGTACTTATATCAACTGACAGCACAATCAATATTTCAGGACTTGGTGCCGGTATTTATGTATTAGATGCAACTATTGATGGAAGCCAGTTTACGGAAAAAATAATTGTAAGAGATTAGATAGTGCTATCAATAATTAAAATATAGCCCCCTGGCTTCAGGGGGCTTTTTGTATATTATCCTAAAATAAAAATTGAATTATGATTATACTCAGTTTTATCAGTCATCATTCATGGAAAGCAGGAAATCCTCATTGTTCCTGGTTTTCTTAAAGCGGTCGTTTATAAAATCCATAGCTTCAACAGGATTCATATCGGCAAGGTATTTCCTCATGATCCACATACGCTGTATGGTTTTTTCATCGAGCAGTAGGTCATCACGGCGTGTACTTGATGAGGTAAGGTCAATAGCAGGGAATATACGCCTGTTAGCGATTTTCCTGTCAAGTTGCAGTTCCATGTTTCCGGTACCTTTGAATTCTTCAAAAATCACTTCATCCATTTTAGACCCAGTATCTGTTAAGGCTGTTGCTATAATACTGAGTGAGCCTCCCCCTTCAATATTTCGGGCAGCGCCAAAAAAGCGTTTTGGCTTTTGGAGTGCATTGGCATCAACACCACCGCTCAGTACCTTACCTGATGCAGGCTGTACGGTATTGTAAGCCCTGGCAAGGCGGGTTATAGAGTCAAGCAGTATCACAACATCGTGCCCGCATTCCACAAGTCGCTTAGCTTTTTCCAGCACTATGTTGGCCACTTTGACGTGGCGTTCTGCAGGCTCATCAAAAGTGGAAGCAATAACCTCTCCCCTCACACTGCGCTGCATATCGGTTACTTCTTCAGGGCGTTCGTCAATAAGCAATACAATGAGGTACACTTCAGGGTGGTTAGCCGCTATAGAGTTAGCAATATCCTTAAGCAGCATCGTTTTACCGGTTTTTGGCTGGGCTACTATCATACCTCTCTGCCCTTTCCCTATCGGCGAAAAAAGGTCAATAATACGGGTAGATATGGTGCTTTGCCTGTCGGCAAGGTTAAACTTCTCTTCCGGGAAAAGCGGTGTCAGGTACTCAAAGGATACCCTGTCACGCACTACCTGTGGGTCATGCCCGTTTATTTTTAATACTTTTACCAGCGGGAAATATTTTTCACCTTCCTTGGGCGGGCGCACTACACCTTTTACAGTATCTCCGGTTTTTAGGCCAAATAGGCGTATCTGGGAAGTAGAAAGGTATATATCGTCCGGCGAGGCAAGGTAGTTATAATCAGACGAGCGAAGGAAACCATACCCGTCGGGCATCATTTCGAGCACGCCTTCACTTTCTATAATACCGTCAAACTCATAGTCCGGTTCCCTGAAATTCTGCTTGCGGTGCTGGGGATTATTGCCATTTTGGTGCTGGCCGGGATTACCATTAGCATAGTTGTTATTGTGCTGCTCAACGGGAGTGGCTATACCCTGCTCGGCAAGCCTTTTCTTATAGCTCGGGTGATTAGGATTATTGGCGTTAGCCCTTTCAATCTGTGCACGCCTTTCCTCTTCGGTCAGCTGCCTTGGCCTCGGCTTTTCAGGAGCTTCAGGCTGCGTACGGTATGTGTTGTCACGCAGTGAGCGGAGTTTTGGCCTTTCGGCTGCCTTAGGGTTATCACTTTCAGCAACAGTAACATTGCCGTCTTCTATTGCAGGCAGGCTTTTAACTTCTTTTGGAGGGCGCCCCGGCTTTCTGGTTTTAAAATTATTTTCCTGTAAATCCGGCTGTGGCCCAATGGCTACAGGTTCATCAGGAACTTTATTTTCCCGCGCCGTTTCCGTAGCCTTAGAAGGCTTAAGCAGCCTTGCACGCTTCATTTTTTCAGGTTCAGCTCCGGGGGTGGGGCCTGCAGCGGGCGATTCTTCAAAAAGAGATTTTACCTTGTCAGGATTGGCCGCCTGGTGGTCAAGTATCTGGTAAACCAGTTCTTCTTTTTTTAATCCCCTGTATTTATTAATATTAGCTTTTTTAGCAATTTCCTGAAGCTCAGGAAGCTTCATTTCTTTCAATTCCGAAATGTCGAACATGTAAAATTTTTGGTTTAATTAATAGGGTATTTCAAAATAAATGTGGACAGGATAGTTTTTGAAATGGATACTTCGCAGAATGAAGTAATTATATTTTTGTACTGCAATATTACGAAATTTATTTTTAAAAGCAATAGTATTTTTTTAAAAAGAAAAGCTATTTTTGTGCGGCAATTCAATTGTATGATACAAAGGGTACAAACTATATATATTTTTATTTCGGTGCTGGCCACCGGTGTATTTCCTTTTATCTTCCCATTATGGAAAACAGATAGCGGTGTTGATTACATGTTTATGTACAACCTGGCATTTATAGTATTGTTTGGGCTCAGCACAACGCTTTCTATTATTAGCATATTAACGTATAAAAAAAGAAAAAAACAGTTTGTCATGGGCAGGCTGAATATAATATTAAATTTAATTTTACTAGGGTTATTTGTATACCAGTCACTAAACTTATCCGGAGAGACTGATCCTGAAAAGGTGGTTTCTGAGAAGGGTATTGGGATGATTCTTCCAGTTGTTTCTATCGTTTTTTTAAGCCTTGCCAATAAGGCTATCAAAAAGGATGAAGATCTCGTAAAATCTGTGGACAGGCTGCGGTAAACCTTTTAACTTAGTTTATTAGTGCGAAAAAGAATCCGGGTACTCCCCGGATTTTTTGTTTTTGGTGAGTTGATACCTCATGGCTCACTTCCTTCCGATCTCTATTACTTCAAGGGCCTGTATCTTTTCGGCATCAATTTCAAAACGTAGCATGGTGCGCACCTGGTGGAACCCGTGTATCCCAGCGGCACCAGGGTTCATGTGCAGCAGGTTAAGCTTATTGTCATACTGCACCTTCAGGATATGCGAGTGCCCGCAAATAAAAAGTTTTGGCGGGCTGGTGTACAGTTCCTGCCTTATGGCGGCGTTATATTTACCAGGGTATCCGCCTATATGCGTAATCAGTACCTCAACATCCTCACAAACAAACCTGTTATTTAACGGAAACTCCAGCCTGGCTTCATTATTGTCGATATTGCCATAAACTGCCCTGAGGGGTTTTTCTGCTTTTATGGTATCGGTAACCCTGAGGCTTCCAATATCCCCGGCGTGCCATACTTCGTCAGCCTGCCGCACATACTTCATAATTACATCATCAATGTGGCTGTGTGTATCGCTTAGCAGGAGTATTTTTTTCATATTTATAAGTGTGTCACAAATTGCAAAGTAACAAAGTTTTTAGCTACCGTGCCCTCTAAGTTCAGCATTGGCCTGCCACAAAATTTATGGCTGCAAAACTTTTGGCTTTGTAAAGTTACAATCCTGCTACTTTGCCAGTTATTGAGTATCTTTGCACAGTCAGTCATTAAACACAGTTTTGAGGTATTTCATTGAGTTTGCGTATAACGGAAAGAACTATTGCGGATGGCAGTCCCAGCCGCACAGCCCTTCTGTACAGGAAACGCTGGGGCGTGCATTATCAGTATTGTTGCGGGCGGAAACGGAGATTACGGGAGCCGGGCGAACGGATACCGGCGTACACGCCAGGCAGATGTTTGCACATTTTGACCATGACCGTCCACTTGACCCGGCACTGGTGCAAAAGTTCAACTCGTTCCTGCCGAAAGATATAGCAGTGCTGCGTTTTATACCTGTGCATGACACGGCGCATGCCCGCTTTGATGCTACCAGCCGCACCTATGAATACCATATACATACCTTTAAAGATGTTTTTGTAAATGAAGGCAGCTGGTATAATTTCCATGAGCTTGATATTGCCGTAATGAACCAGGCTGCAGCCATATTGCCGGATTATACTGATTTTAAATGTTTTTCTAAAACACATACGGATGTAAAGACATTTAATTGCCGGATAACAGAGGCATACTGGAAAAAAAGCGGTACACACCTTGTTTTTACCATAAGCGCTGACAGGTTCCTCCGGAACATGGTAAGGGCTGTTGTGGGCACTCTTGTAAATGCGGGCCTTGGAAAGATAACGGTGGATGACGTGCGTGAAATAATTGAAAGCCGGGACAGGAACAGGGCAGGCTTTTCTGTACCTGCACATGGGCTTTACCTTACAAGGGTGCAGTACCCATACATAACACATTAAAAATGAGCACAACAAATAAATCTTCTTCATTAAAAAAAGTAATGCGCTTTGCCCGGCCTTACCGGGTAAGGTTCAACTGGGTAATAGTCTTTGCGGTGTCACTGTCGGTTTTTGCAGCAATAAGGCCCTACCTGCTAAAGCAGACTGTTGACCAGTACATAGCCTCTAAAGACGCCGGTGGGCTGCTGTACTACATCCTTTTAATGACCCTGGTACTCCTGCTTGAAGTAGCCTCACAGTTCTACTTTGTATATTGGGCTAACTGGCTGGGCCAGGATATTGTTAAGGACATCCGGGAAAAGCTGTTCAGCCATATTACGGCTTTCAGGATGAAGTTTTTTGATAATGAACCTGTAGGCAAGCTGGTTACACGTACTGTATTTGACATAGAATCTATTGCACGGATTTTCAGCCAGGGCCTTTTCATGATCATAAGCGACCTGCTAAAAATGCTGGTGATACTGGGCGTAATGTTCTACATGAACTGGAAACTGACATTGATAGTACTGCTGGCCATGCCGGTGCTTATTTATGCTACGCGTATATTCCAGCAAAAAATGAAAGGCGCTTTTGAAGAAGTGCGCACACAGGTAGCCAACCTCAATACATTTGTACAGGAGCGGCTTACAGGTATGAAGATAGTACAGCTTTTCAACAGGGAAGATATTGAATATGAAAAATTTAAAGAGATAAACCAAAAGCATAATGATGCCTGGCAGAAGAACATCCTGTACAACTCCATATTCTTCCCTATTGCCGATATTATATCATCCCTCACGCTGGGGTTCATTATATGGTACGGCGGAATCAGTATCCTCAACGGGGACAACATGACCACTATTGGCGACCTCTTTGCCTATACTATGCTTATCAGCATGCTGTTCAACCCGCTGCGCCAGATTGCTGATAAGTTCAACGAACTGCAGATGGGCATTATAGCATCCGACAGGGTATTTGAGCTGCTTGAAAGCGGCCAGCAGGTACAGGACCCCGGCACTATTGAAGCAGGGCATTTTAAGGGAGAGCTTGAATTCAGCAACATCCGTTTCAGCTATATTGAAAATGAAGAGGTAATAAAAGGCATCAACCTGAAAGTAAATGCAGGTGAAACTATAGCCATTGTAGGCTCCACCGGGGCAGGGAAATCAACTATTATAAACCTGCTGAACCGCTTTTACGAGATAAGCAGCGGAAAAATTACGATTGACGGCACCGATATAAATAACTTTACACTGAGCAGCCTGCGAAGGCAAATAGGCATTGTGCTCCAGGATGTTTTCTTGTTTGCCGACACTATACTAAACAATATTACCCTTAATAATGCTGAAATATCAAGGGAAGAAGTAATAGCCGCCGCAAAAGCCATTGGCGTACATGATTTCATTATGTCGTTGCCCGGCGGATATGACTATAATGTGAAAGAACGTGGTGTTATGCTATCTTCAGGGCAAAGGCAGCTTATTGCCTTCCTCAGGGCTTATGTCAGCAACCCAAGCATACTGATACTGGACGAGGCTACCTCATCAATAGATACGTATTCTGAAGAGCTTATACAGAACGCAACAGAACAGATCACTAAAGGCCGTACATCTATAGTTATTGCCCACAGGCTGGCCACTATTGTTAATGCTGACAAGATCATTGTAATGGATAAAGGACGTATTGTTGAGGAAGGCCGCCATTATGACCTTATCAACCGTGAGGAAGGCTATTATAAAAACCTGTACTACTCCCAATTTGCGGTGGAGGGTGAGGGGTAGTATCATATAAATATGGATCATAACACCAATTATACCGACAGCCCGGAAGACAATAAGCTTGGTTTAACTGACTTTAGTGAAATCAACAAAGTCGAAGCGAAAGGTATTATCGAAGCTGAACTTTTAATGCTTGAAATAGACAGCAATGATGAAATTTCTGTTGACCTGATTTTAAGATTGCATAAAGTTGCGTTTGGACCTTTGTATGATTGGGCGGGGAAATGGAGAAAAGTAAGAGTTAGCGTCGGCAAACTCGAACTTCCCGACCCACAACGTATACCAAACCTGATGTATCAATTTCTTGATAACCTTAATTATAAAATTAAGATTGCTAGGACAACCGCTGATGTGATTGGTTGCCTTGCCTATGCTCACTACGAGTTTGTTCTGATACATCCATTTAATAACGGTAATGGGAGGCTTGGGAGGATCGTTATAAATATCGCAGCTCTAAAATTGGGCTATGAGCCGATTGATCTTTATAGTCGTGAAGGAGAATCAAGGCATCAGTATATCTCGGCTTTAAAAGCTGCCGACGATGGAAATATTGAAGCTTTACAACTTCTTATCAGAAAAGAACTGAGGGTTCTTTAGCTCTTTTTCAGCAATTGCAGACGCTACTAGTTTTTCAATTTCAACCATCGGAACCTTTTGGTTTTCAAGCGCCATCGTGGCAAAAACATTTCTTGCAAGTACTTCTGATAAAAAAGCCTTGTCTTTGAGTTTTTGATATTTATCGATGAGTTTCATAGATTACAAATTTATTAAATTTTATTTACTTATCGCCTGAGGAGTTATAAGAATGTACTACTCGCAGTTTGCGGTGGAGAGCGGGGAATAAATATACAGGTGTTGATAAAACTGTGGAAACAGCTTTTCGTAATGTTTTCCTATAATCAAATAAATACTTACTTTCGTACGCATAATTAAAACCTGCAAATAATTTACCGATGAAATATGATATTATAGTTTTGGGAAGCGGCCCGGGCGGTTATGTTACAGCCATAAGGGCATCGCAGTTAGGCTTTAAAACCGCTGTTGTTGAAAAAGAAAGCCTGGGCGGCATCTGCCTTAACTGGGGTTGTATCCCTACAAAAGCGCTTTTAAAGAGCGCGCAGGTGTTTGACTACCTGAAGCATGCATCTGACTACGGGCTAACCGTAAAAGATTTTGATAAAGATTTTGGCGCTGTTATCGCCCGTAGCCGTGGTGTTGCCGAAGGCATGAGCAAAGGCATACAGTTCCTGATGAAAAAAAATAAGATTGATGTAATTGAAGGTACCGGAAAGGTAAAGCCCGGTAAAAAACTTGATATAACCGGCAAAGACGGTAAAGTTACCGAATACAGCGCCGACCATATAATTATTGCTACCGGGGCACGCTCCCGTGAGTTGCCTAACCTGCCGCAGGACGGTAAAAAAGTAATAGGCTACCGCCAGGCAATGACACTGCCCGAACAGCCAAAATCAATGATTGTGGTAGGCTCAGGCGCTATTGGTGTGGAGTTTGCCCACTTTTACAATTCAATGGGGACTGATGTAACCATAGTGGAATTTATGCCGAATATTGTACCTGTTGAGGATGAAGATATCTCGAAGCAATTTGAGCGTTCGCTTAAAAAGGCAGGTGTAAAAATCATGACCAGCTCTTCAGTTGAAAAGGTTGACACTACAGGCAACGGCGTTAAGGCTACTGTGAAAACAGCTAAAGGCGAAGAGATACTTGAAGCCGACATCCTGCTTTCGGCTGTGGGTATTAAATCAAATATTGAAAATATCGGCCTTGAAGAAGTTGGTATTGCCACCGATAAAGACAAGATAATGGTTAACAGCTACTACCAGACCAACGTTCCGGGCTATTATGCCATAGGCGATGTGGTACCTGGCCAGGCGCTTGCCCACGTGGCATCGGCCGAAGGTATACTTTGCGTGGAGAAAATTGCCGGGCTGCATGTAGAACCGCTTGATTACGGCAACATCCCCGGATGTACTTATGCCTCACCTGAAATTGCTTCGGTTGGCCTTACCGAAAAGCAGGCTAAGGAAAAAGGTTACGAACTCAAAATAGGCAAGTTCCCGTTTACTGCCTCAGGAAAGGCAAAAGCAGCCGGTACGCCTGATGGTTTTGTGAAAGTAATATTTGATGCCAGGTACGGCGAATGGCTGGGCTGCCACATGATTGGCGCCGGCGTGACCGACATGATAGCCGAAGCTGTTGTGGCACGCAAGCTGGAAACAACAGGCCATGAAATATTAAAAGCAGTACACCCGCACCCAACCATGAGCGAAGCTGTTATGGAAGCAGTAGCTGATGCCTATGGCGAGGTGATACACATATAACCAGGTTGCAGACTGTAATAAATGAATAGTATCCGCCCTTAATAGGGCGGAATTTTTTTACTGAACACAAGGCCTCATCTTCTGTGCTAAGGAAGCGCAGACGTTTATCGATAGCCCCGATTNTAAGTTTACAAAGTATGTTCAGCCGTTGCACGGGTTCAAGTTCTTTGAGGGTGTCGGGTAGCTGTTCAAGTTCCTTTTGCATTAACTCTTTGAGGGTGTCCCGTATGTTTCCAGTTAAAGGCTTGTTATACTCAACCTGTGGTTTATCATTTTTCAGCCTTTCGGTTTGGCTCTTTAGTAGTTCCTTTACTTCGGTAAAGTCCAGTTCCCCGAAATCGGAAACCCGTACATATTTGTAAACCCATTCGTAAACAAATAACCTTTGGGTTGTGTTCAGGTTAGCTTTGTCGGTAACGGCTGCAAATTCCTGAACTGCTTTTAATGGGGTTTCGTGCTGTTCGGTGAAAATGTTTACTGCCTTATCAAATAGCTGTAAGGGTGTTTCAGGGTTTTCAAAGTTGCCCTGCTTCAATACTTCGCAAAGCATTTCAAAGGCGTACCCGTTCCAATGTTCGTTTTCTGTTTTAAAGTAGCTTTCAAGGCTTTCAATTTCTTTTGTTTTCATAT
>NZ_NOXV01000270.1 GCF_002251835.1 Flavobacterium cyanobacteriorum | reverse complement strand
TGAATTGCTTTCAAAATTGTACCTTTAAGGGATTATTCACAGGTGTTGATACCAAGGAAAACCGATTGNGAGTATAACTTGATGTTGCGTTTCCGAAGCCGTTGTGAATTGCTTTCAAAATTGTACCTTTAAGGGATTATTCACAGGAATGCCGGCATGACAAACAACAGGTTTGTTGTTGTGAATTGCTTTCAAAATTGTACCTTTAAGGGATTATTCACAGGTGTTGATACCAAGGAAAACCGATTGAAGTGTTGTGAATTGCTTTCAAAATTGTACCTTTAAGGGATTATTCACAGGCGATTACCATTACATGAACGTCTATCATCGGTTGTGAATTGCTTTCAAAATTGTACCTTTAAGGGATTATTCACAGGGGGGGCTAAACCTAAATATAATGAGCCTACGTTGTGAATTGCTTTCAAAATTGTACCTTTAAGGGATTATTCACAGGAGTATCGGCAGTGGCTCTGGCAGGAAGTGGTTGTGAATTGCTTTCAAAATTGTACCTTTAAGGGATTATTCAC
>NZ_NOXV01000281.1:21091-34405 GCF_002251835.1 Flavobacterium cyanobacteriorum | reverse complement strand
AAAACCGTCTCAAAATTTAAGTATTGAGACGGCTTCTTTTTTTATAATGAAGGTATCAGCCAAAAATACCATAATGCCACCTGGGGTACAATGCCAACCAGTGCGCCAAGCACAACTTCGCCCATAGTGTGTGCCTTTGCCTCTAAACGGGAAGAAGCCACCATGCCAGTACACAGCACAAAAAAAGCAATAAGGTAAAGAAAACGGATATGATAGTAAGCTGATATGCTTATGATGAATACCGTCAGAGAGGCAATGCCGCCCACATGCAGGCTGGCTTTATGGTGGAATAGTACCAGTGCCAGTGCCAGCACGGTGCTTATTAATGTGCCTGTAAAGTAATAGTAAAGCTCAGGTATCACAAAAACCGCAAAACTGTATTTTATAAGGAAAAGCAGTAGTAGCGAATAAAATACCAGCGGCAGTTTCCGCTCTTTCTTATCAAGCATCATTTTTGAGCGGATAAGGCCCAGCGACTTAAGCAGGTAGAAAAGCGATATGGGCAGCAGTATGGTAAGGATAAGTACCTGTATAAAAACAAGGTATATTTCGTGCCGGTAAAAAAAGTTCCTGGTGATGAAAAAATAGAACAGCGTAGCATAAACCGGTATAAACAGCGGATGGAAGATATAAGAAAAAACTGGGAGTATCTTTTTCATTATTATATCTTCTTCCGCATCCTTGCCACGGGTATATCAAGCTGCTCCCTGTATTTGGCTATGGTACGCCTTGCTATAGGATAGCCTTTGTCTTTCAGTATTTCCGCAAGCTTATCATCAGGCAGCGGCTTCCTTTTGTCCTCTTCATCAATTACAGTCTGGAGTATTTTTTTTATCTCAATGGTTGATACATCTTCACCCTGGTCGTTCTTCATGGCTTCGCTGAAAAACTCCTTGATCAGTTTAGTTCCATAAGGAGTTTCTACATACTTGCTGTTGGCCACACGGCTCACAGTTGATATATCCAGCCCTATCATATCGGCAATGTCCTTCAGTATCATCGGTTTCAGCTTCGCCTCATCGCCATCCAGAAAATATTCCTTCTGGTAGTGCATTATAGCGTTCATGGTAACATACAGCGTTTCCTGGCGCTGGCGTATGGCATCAATAAACCATTTAGCGCTGTCCAGCTTTTGCTTGATAAACTGTACGGCATCTTTTTGCTGTGCCGACTTATCACGGCTTTCCTTGTAGCTTTGCAGCATCTCCTGGTAGTCTTTTGATACGTGAAGCTCCGGGGCATTCCGGCCGTTCAGCGAAAGTTCCAGTTCGCCGTCAACAATTTTAATGGTAAAATCAGGCACCAAGTGCTCCACGGTTTTGTTACTGCTTTCATAAGCGCCTCCGGGTTTCGGGTTAAGCCTTTCAATCTCGTCAATAGCCTTGCGTAGCTGCTCCTGTGATATATCGTAGCGCTGCAGCAGCTTGTCGTAATGTTTTTTGGTGAAAGCATCAAACTGGTTTTCAAGGATGTCTATAGCCAGTTCTATAGAGGCCGTAGGGGTTTTGTGGCGCAGCTGCAGCAACAAACACTCCTGCAGGTCTCGCGCGCCCACACCGGCAGGCTCCAGCTGGTGGATAATGTGCAGTATGCGTTCTACAGTAGCCTCATCAGTATAGATGCCCTGGGTAAAGGCCATATCGTCCACAATATCAGCAATACTGCGCCTTATATAGCCCATATCGTCGATACTGCCTACAAGGAATTCGGCAATATCGCGCTCGTTTTCGCTTAGTATAAACGTGTTAAGCTGGTCAACCAGGCTTTGGTGGAAGCTTACCGTGGCGGCAAAAGGCAGGCTGCGGTCATCGTCGTCATCGCTGTAATTGTTGGCCTGCAGCTTGTATCCGGGTGTTTCGTCGTCGCTGAGGTATTCGTCAATATTTATCTCGTCGGCATCAATCCTTTCGCCCTCATAGTCATCATAATCATCGTACTCTTCAGCGCTGCTGTACTCATCAGCTTCATAATCGTCCTCACGCCCCGATTCCAGCGCCGGGTTTTCCACCATCTCTTCTTTCAGCCTTTGCTCAAAAGCCTGGGTAGGCAGCTGTATCAGCTTCATGAGCTGTATTTGCTGCGGAGATAATTTTTGTGATAACTTTAATTGTAAATTCTGCTTGAGCATAATAATTACGGGTCATTTTGTAAGCATAAAAATACAAAAAACAGGCGTTATACACGAACCCTTTTTAGATAAAATTAATAACAGGTATAATATTTGAGAAGATTAAGATGTTATTGAATTAAACTAAAAGCATTTTTAATTTTAAAGTATCTGTTATCAATTAAGAATGTAGCTAATTTTGATAATTTAAATGCCTCGCTTGATTTATCTAAATCTTCTTTTTCATATTTTATTAATGAATAAAATGATTGGACTATCCAATCAGTAATAACAAATTCATAATCGTTTTTTAAGTTTTTTGTAGATTTATCATGCATACCATATCCATAACCGATCAGATTAAGGTTATAATCAGCTAAAGCATTTTCTTGGAATCCTTTCAGTTGCGAATTATTTATAATTTGTTCAACAATTTCAAAATTTCTTTGTTTTTTAAAATTATCGCCAGGCAATAAATCAAGAAAAATTGCAACTTTCTCTTGATTAACAGCCTTTGCAACTTCACCCATAAATTTTAAAAACATAGCTATCACTATTGCATACCATCCTAAGCTTGTTGCTAAGCCAATACTAATTTCATGATTATTGACAACTACCGTATTTGCAGTTTGATTAGATTGGTGTATTATTTGTGCATCCTTCAATATAAATTCTCCATTTTTAAGCGCTATATCTCTATAATTCCAACTTATCATGCCAAACGGAACAATTTTTTTTTGATGTATTGCCTGAATTAAATAATTCTGAACTTGTAATTTTCTTTTAATTCCTCGTACTTTTTTGAACTGAGTCAAATTGAGTAAATTATCTCTGTCAACTTTAAAAAAAGTTGTAATTCCTACACACAAAAAACTCTCACTTGAATTTTGAATTAGTTCTGATGGTGAGGCATCTACATACCCGAATTTGTACTCTAGAGATGATAACGCTCCTTTTTTTAGTTCCATATCTTTTTAAATTTGTACAAAAAAGCCTCCCAATCCGGAAGGCTCTACATTTAAAACTCTGCGTTCTGCGGTGTCCTGGGGAAAGGTATCACATCACGAATGTTGGTCATACCTGTTACGAACAGTACCAGCCTTTCAAAGCCAAGCCCGAAGCCGCTGTGCACTGCCGTACCAAAGCGCCGGGTATCAAGGTACCACCACAGCTCTTTTTCATCAATGCCTATATCAGCTATCTTTTGCTGAAGCACATCAAGGCGCTCCTCCCTTTGCGAGCCGCCTACAATTTCGCCAATGCCCGGGAACAGTATGTCCATAGCGCGGACAGTTTTGCCGTCATCGTTCAGCCTCATGTAAAAAGCCTTTATCTTGGCAGGGTAATCAAACAAAATTACGGGGCTCTTAAAGTGCTTCTCCACCAGGTAGCGCTCGTGCTCGCTTTGCAGGTCAGCGCCCCATTCTTCTATGATATAGTTGAATTTCCTGTTCTTGTTGGACTTGCTGTTTTTCAATATATCAATAGCTTCGGTATAGCTCACACGCTTAAAATTGTTCTGCAGTACAAACTGCAGTTTTTCAAGCAGGCCCATCTCGCTGCGCTCATTGGCAGGCTTTTGTTTTTCTTCATCGGCAAGGCGCTGGTCAAGGAACTTAAGGTCGTCTTCGCAGCGCTCAAGCGCATATTTAATTACGTACTGGATAAAATCTTCAGCCAGGTCCATATTGGCATCAAGGTCATTAAAAGCCACTTCAGGCTCCACCATCCAGAACTCGGCAAGGTGGCGTGATGTATTCGAATTTTCGGCACGGAATGTAGGCCCGAAGGTATATACCTGTCCAAGCGCCATGGCATACGTTTCAGCCTCAAGCTGCCCTGATACCGTAAGGTTAGTTTCTTTACCAAAAAAGTCTTCCCTATAATCTACTTTGCCTTCTTCATTTAGCGGTGGGTTACCAACCGGAAGCGACGTTACCTGGAACATTTCGCCAGCGCCCTCAGCATCCGAACCGGTAATTATAGGGGTATTTACATAAACAAACCCCCTTTCCTGGAAGTACTGGTGAATGGCAAACGACAGTACCGAGCGTACCCTCATAACCGCGCCGAACACGTTTGTGCGCACCCTCAGGTGGGCGTTTTCGCGGAGGAACTCAAAAGAGTGTTTTTTGGGCTGCATCGGGAATTTTTCAGGGTCGCTGTCGCCCAGTATCTCCAGTTCTGCAACTTTTACTTCATATTTTTGTCCTGCACCCTGGCTGGGCACCAGGCTGCCTTTTATAGATAATGCCGCACCTGTAGTTATACGTTTAAGAGTTTCGGCAGGTGTATTTTCAAAATCAACAACACACTGGATATTATTTATAGTTGAGCCGTCATTGAGGGCTATAAACTGGTTATTCCTAAAAGTCCTTACCCATCCTTTTACTAATACATCATCAACAGGCTTGGTGCTGTTAAGCAGGTCTTTAACTTTTGTGTGTTTCATCGCTTTTCAATTATTCTGTTTGATTTTAACATAATGCAAATGCCTGCAAATGTAGTAAAAACAGTAAATATGATTAATGTGATGTGCCATGAATTGCACAAATGGCGTAAATTATTTAGCGTGGCGAAAAGGTATAGCTATCTTTGCATTTCAAATAACACTGTTATGGACTGGATCATACTCATCATAGCCGGGCTTTTTGAGGTAGGTTTTGCTACCTGCCTGGGCAAGGCAAAGGAAACAACCGGTATAATTTCCTCCTACTGGATGGGCGGGTTCTTTCTCTGCCTTGTTATAAGCATGCTTTTGCTTTACAAAGCCACACAAACACTGCCTATAGGTACTGCCTATGCGGTATGGACAGGTGTAGGCGCTGTGGGTACAGTGCTTATGGGGATATTCCTGTTTAAAGAGCCGGCGGATTTCTGGAGGGTATTTTTCCTGACTACGCTCATAGCTTCCATTGTAGGGCTGAAGGTAGTGTCTCATTAAGCAGCCGGAATCATCAAAATAAATTAATAGTGACAGAAACCTTTACAGCGATATTTTTATTGAATTTCGGCAGGTGGTAGGGGCCATACCTGTAAAAACCGCTTAAACCAATTACTTTATAAATTTCATTAAGTTCAAAGCCGCTTTCATAATACCCCTTTTCGAGGGTATTAAAAATTACGCCAGTGTGCTTTTCACTGTCGTCCATATCCCCCCATGCAAAGCGTGTAACCAGCACAGGCGCCAGGTTTATTTTCCCGAACAGGTTGTACTTCGGCAGCCCGTGCCTGGCCTGCAGAATCATGTACCGGCTCGAGAAGAACTCGTTGAAGTACATAGTTTCAAAGCTGTTCTTGCCTGCAAAACGCAGCCTGGCCAGTATGGTTTCCCTGTCGCGGCTGTTGGGCATCAGGCTATACAGGTGCGTAAGCGGGGTTTCGCCAATGGCTATACCGGTTTGCATGAGCAATGTTGTTTTGTGCCCGTTGAGGTATTTTTTTTCATATTCTGTCCTGAAATCCAGTTTTGAAAATGTAAAATTGCTTTTGAGAAGGCCCTCTATGGATTGGGAATACTGGAAGGCAAATTTTGGGAAACGTTTTTCAGTTTCTATCCTGCCATTTGGTGTTTGCATGAACTGGCTGAATGGGTTCCACTGTATGCTTGCCGTAGCCATGGTGATATTAAAAATACGGTAAGGGGTATTTCCCGGCACAAAAGCATAATCAAACCGCGGTTCTACCCAGGTGCGGTCGAGTTGGAGCCTGGCTTCCGTTTTGGCGATTTTTCTTGACTCTATATAGGTTTGCCAGGTTTGGTAATTATAAAATGTAGAAATGTTTAGTGGGCGGTTGTCTATGATGCGGAAAATCTTTTTATCGGTTTCGAAGCGTATGCTGCCTATTTCCATCAGGTCGTCGGTATAGGAGCCGCCTATCCATGTATTGGAAAACTTCCCTATACGTATAGCGGCGCCCAGGCTGTACTTAAACCTCCCGTCCCTGGTACCATAGCCGCCGTAGGCGCTTATCCTGAATATTTCTGAAAATTTTGAATTGGTAATGCCACCAATGCCAGGCCTGAAGCCTTCATGGACATTATAGCGGATGAGGTGCCTTAGGTCAATATCAACGAAGCCTGCCGGAAAATATCCGTTTAGCACCCTGCGCCCCAGGAATATGAGCTTTTCATAATTTTCTTTTTTTACAATGCTGTCCAGTGCAGGGTAGGTTACGGTGCTGCGTGCATCAAGGGTATCTTTACGGTAGCGGTTCCAGTAATGCTCATCACGGCTGCTGGCATCCCTGCTAACTTCAACTTCAACGGAGGGCCTCCTTATTGTTAACGGAATATTGAATTCGATGTCGTAGCTATATCCTTCCGAAACAAGATATACAAAATCAGAAGGCTCTTTTTTCCTTGTTCGTGCTTCTTCATCACTGGCATCAAAAGTTATAGTTTCCCCTAAGATCCTGATGTCGCGTTTGCTGTTGCCTTTTGTTACTTTCAGGAAGTGCCTTTCGGGGAACCACAGTTTTTCCTGTGTGTTAAATATAAATTCCTGGTTTGCGGTAATATCAAGGGCATTTTTTACCCTCAGAAGCGCCTTAGCCACACCATAGGTCTGCACATCAATATATAATATGCCTTCCAGCCGGAACTTTTTGCTTTTCCTTTTTGGTGTGAAAAAAACGGCATAAGTGTCACGGCCCAATATTGCAACCGTATCAAGCACCCTGAAGCGGTAAGGCGCATTTTCGGTAAGCGGGCCCCGGCATCTGGATTCTGCCAGCTCTATATCGCCATATATCGAGTAAGGCTGCAGCTTTAAAGAAATGACCTCATACAGCGGCTCTTTAAAACCGGCCATCCGTATCGCGAGGATATTCTCCTTGAGGCCCTGTGCCCTGTTAAAACTGAAGCCGGAAATTTTTTCAGTCTGGTAGAGGTGGCGTTTTTCAACCAGCCTTTTGAATTTAAAATCAGTAGAATCTATTTTTTTGAAACGGCGCCCGGCTTTTTCGTATACATAAACGGAATCAAGTTTTTCAGAAATAGAATCCGGATTAGCTGTGACGGTAAGTTTTTCATAAGTAGTATAGCGGAAAGTATTTAATTTTTTTAAGGGATCGTTCGTGTTTTTGCGCTTTATGGCCTCCCGTATTATGGCATTAGCCGGATTATCCCTATCAATAACCAGGCGGGCAAGCTGCTCTATTCTAGGTTCTAACCTCACAATGATGCTTTTCCGGTTTCCAGTGTCAGCCTTTTGGGTTTTATAGCCGGTATAGCTTACGGTTACATGCCCATGCTGTGCCTGCAGGTTAATCCTGCCGTCAATATCGGTAATAAATACTTCACCGCCAGGGACAGTAACGGTGGCAAAAGGCAAAGCTTCGCCCTTGTCCGCGCTCTCCACAACGATAGTAAGGCCTGTCTGGGCGTTCAGGCTGAGCGAGACAAAAAACAAGGCGCAAATGAAGCTTTTCAATTATGGTCAAATTGTTGGTAAAGGTAGCAATTAATACTTGGGTCTGCTACAAAGATAGTACTCGTGTATAGCCTAATATCCTAAACGTTGAATTCCCATTTACAGTATATGCATCACTCCATTGTGTCCTGAAGGTCACTAAATAGAATTTACTTCTCCTGTGCTGGCGGATTTTGTTTTCGCCTTTGGTTTTGCCAGAGTATAAATACAGACAGCATGGCTAAAATCCATAATCCGGGTTCGCTCATCTGTTGTGTGTCTTCGCCAGGGTCCAGTGCTTTGTTCCCTGATAAAACCTGTTCCTGTTTCTTCTTAAGAATGGCTTTTTGTGCTTCATTTTCTACAACCAGATAAGATGTCACAGGTGTCATTACTTTTGAAATAAAACTGTATTTAACCAGATTCTGCCATTCATCATCAGATGTTTCAGGGTGCAAAATCTGCGAAGTCCATTTTGCCTGCATCGTCAGTGCCGACTGCCAGTCTTTTTCTTTAATTCCTGCTTCGCTTATTTTAAAAAAATCTGATTTCAAAATGATGCTTGGCTGCTTGTTATCCGGTAAATATTCAGTTGTTGCATCAGGAAGTTTATATTGGAGGACTGTCTGGCAAAACCTGCATCCGTGAAGTTTTTGCGGAAGTTTTTTTAACGGGTTATTAAGCAGTGAATGTTCCTCTAAACGCCCCTCACTTCCAAGATTGAAAAACAAATCACTTTCCGGAAATGCAAATTTCATATCTGAAAAGTCCTTATCTAAAACAGCATTATGGATACTGTCGGTAACAACTACAATCACAGGATATTTTTTTTCTTTGGTCTTATACGCATTAATCAACGTAGTGCTTATAGCTCTTTCCAGATAAAAACCACCCTCAAAAGTTTGTGTTTTAAATTCCTGTTGCCAGTTTCCGGCTATTTGGGAAGTGTTCGTATACGTATTCACAAAACTGATTTGCGCATTTTCTGAAAGCGGCTGGTTATTGGCTAAAGCAGTTTTTATACGTTGTGTAAAATCACCAGTGTATTTATGTTTCCCTTTTGAAATATCAACTAAAAAATGAAAGTACGGTTTCCTTGTAATAGATTTAAGGGTGTTTTTTTGCTCCGCTGAAACGTAAGCAACATGTTCTGTTTGGATTACTGCTGATTTTGTTTCCAGGGTATTACCCAATTCAATAACATTGTTGTCGATGTTTAATTTTACAGGTTCTTTATGTATAAATTCGATACCCGTTTTGCGTACTTCGCCTTCTGTGAAAGGGAAAACCCTAAATGCAACTTTATTTCCTGTGAGGTAATACAGTATCCCCGGGTCTTTATTTTCATCCCGGATATTGGAAAACACCCACATTGCGGATTTTTTCTCAGCCAATATGCCTGATTCTTTCCTGTTGCCTACAAACAGATAGTAATCGCTAATCCAGCATCCTTCAGGCAGATGTATGGTAGTGGCATACTCTGACAAAGTATTGTCACTGTTCTTGCAAGCCATCTCTAAGTCAACCCAGCTTTTCCATGCGTTTTGGATAGTGTCATAAGTGCTTCTGCCGGTAATTTTTGTAATTTGTACTTTGCTGCCTGGGTTTCTTTCAGGTGCTGCTTCCGTAATATTGTTGCCAAAAAAAATCCTTTCAATATAGTTGATTTTGGTGTCAGATAATGTCAGGTTATCCAGTACCAGCCAGTTAAAATAAGAAGATAAGTAAGGCATCCGGCTGCCAAAAATTATATCATTGTTGCTGTCTTTGTGCCGTTTTACTACAGTGAGTGTTTTTTCAAGGGATGCTTTATCTATAGTATATCTTTTAGAATAGTCGGGGCTGTATAAGTAAGCCAGTGTTTCGTTTAAAACACGCTTGTCGTTAAGATAACTTGCCGTAATGGATGCCGGAATTACCAGGAAGCCTGTGAGTGACAGCCCTACAATTAGTTTTGCTGAAAACAAGGTGTTCAGATATTTAAAATCTTTTGAAAGTTCATTGATATGGATGACAAAAAGCAACAACGGCGCCAGCATTAGGAATCCTGTCCCGACGACAATAACAACAAAAACGGACAAGGGCAAAAAGGGCAGAAATACCAGAAAAAAATATAGTGTATAGGCAAAAGTTATACATCGGCCAAAAAACAAAATTAGCCGGTACATTTTAGGGCCACGGCCCGGCAGGCAAATAAAAATGCCGTTGATAATGGCAAGGATATAGAACCACGGATTAGTAAAGTTGCCAAAGATCCCGGCGTCACTCTTGCTGAATTCATTAAAAAGATAACCGTTATTCACCAACAAACCTACTATCGGCAGTACAATCGCAATAGGAATTTTCCATGCCCACTGATACTTTTGCCAGGCAAGAGTTTTTTTTGTAGAAAGGATAAATATGCCCCTGACCAGGAAAAAGAGGAATAGTATAGTCGCGACGATTATTAGTATCAGTAAAGCGTGTAAATTAAACGTCCTGTCCGAAGGCTGCCATAAAGGGAGTATAATCTGGGAAAACAAGTAGCCTGCAACGGGAATACTAACAGCAATAAAAAAGTTAATACCGGTACTGTGTTCCTTATTTTTAGGGGTAAAATGCGCGACCAGTATAAAAAGGGAATAGGCGAGAGTCGGCATCAAAAATGTGCCGGCATATAATGGTACAGAACCTGTGATCATCCATCGCGGTACAGACAACGGAATTATGTCGCCTGAAAAATAACTATACAAATAAATGAATGGCACATAGCAGGCAAAAGCAATAATACCATACCAAAAAGAAATATATTGCCTTTTTACTACAAGGTATACCGCATAAATAAAATTTAATATGCCAAATATACTTAATGCCAGGCCAAAGCAGGCCCAAAGCCGGATATTTTCTTCATTAAGTAATGTCTTAATGATACTGAACTGCCCGTAAAAAAGGAAAAAAAGTACTATTATCGGTAATGTGTTGACAATAAATAGCCATTTCGGATTAAGAAGGTTTCGCATGGTACACTCTTTTGGTTAAATATTTTTCTGTATAATAATATGTCAAAACAAGGAACGACAGATTCGTTATTATGCCTACCGCTTCATGTAGTACCTGCTGATACCCAGGCAGAAAATTTTGTGCCTGTTTTTGCACAGTAACAGCAGCTAAAATCCGGAAAGCATTCACAAAAATTACGAGCAGGTATGTTGCGGTCAAAACAGACGGGACAGCCAGTATTTTATGCAAAGGCTTATGGAGATACCGTAGTGCCAGATGTATAAAAACAAGAAATGATAACATCCAAAAATTGAAGCCTGAGCAGGATTTGTCCAGCACAATATTGAGGTTTTCGTGATAAAATCCTTTATCGGTAAGATAAACCCAAGGCGATCCTGACAACAGGCTAAAGAGCTCATCTGCAGGTTTGAGCAGAAAAATCAAATCGTCATTACAGGCATGCGCAAAGCCAAATTTCAAAAGAACAAAAAGGCCTGCTGATGCGAGGTAATACACTATGTTCCTGTCTGTAAGCATACTTCCCGTAATCTTTGTTTTTGGATTGCGGCCCGGCCGTGAGCGGCAACATTATTTGTTATAAATGGCAAAAGAGGTTTTAAGAATGAAATGTCAACTTTGGTTTCAGCAGTTTTTCCTTCAACATTTTCTATGTTTTTATCTATCGTCACTTTATTTTTTGTTTTCAGAATTATATGGCAAAGCGAATGGTCAATACAAAAAGGGCTATTTCTTTCATTATCGTTTTTCTTTTAAGATTTATACCATTTGTTCTGCAATAGCCGGCAGTGGCAAATGCAAAGCAAATAATATTTTTCTTATTAAGTTAATAATATTTTGTAAAAAATTTCAATTGAAATTAACCAGTTGTCGCTAAGAACCGCTGTGTTCGTAACATTTAAAAAAACAGGGAACAAATATTTTATTGATGTTTATTTTTTGGGTGTCTAAAAATGCAATTAAGCCACGCTCAAATAGCTCAAAGGAGGCTTTATTTATGCTTTAAATTATTAAATGAACGTAGTACGACAGTTACAGCCTTTATCATCTTTCTGTTTCTATTCTAATGCTTCAAACCACGCTTTTAAAGGTTTTTCGTGTAAACAAAACATTAATTTTATACTTACCAGCCGTAGCGGCTAACGGCTGTGCCTGTTGCACAACTCCATCAAAGATAACAAGAAGGAAACATTAGAAAACCTACTTTTTTGTAAATTTATTCATGCAAGGAAAGAAAAAATTTACCCCACAATTATTTGTTTCGGTTAATTTGTTGGACATGGTTCCGGCGGATAATTTTTATAGAAAATTGTTAACCGAACTCGATTTAAGTGCTTAAACAAGGTCGGAATTTTATGTTTTTTGAAATTTTATTTAAAAAAAGGTAGTTGTGCAACAGTTACTGCTGTTAGCAGAAGTTAATTTGTTTTGTCATTTAATAAATATTCATCATTTATAAGACATTGTTTACTCAATAGTTAATCCTAATATATTGGAAACGAATATCTATAGCGTTTTGATTTTGAAGTATCTACCTTTTCTTTACTGTTATAGGAGGAAACTTCTACAATTAAACTATCAATACATTTTTTATTTACTAATGTTTCATTAACTCTTTTACTAACAGATTCTATGTATTTATCTACTTTTTCTTTGAATTGACTAATGGTGTCATTATTAATATAAATATTTAATTCTAATTTTGCTTCGCAATTATCAATTTCATATTTAGGTATTGGATTAAAGTAAGTATGATCATTGCTATTTGTTTCAATTTGCAAAATTTTCTCTAATTTTTCTAATTCTTTAGGAATTTCTATTACAGGCATTCTTTGAGATGCTATAGTTATTATAAAAGCATAAATATAATAACCAACTACTACGGAAATAAGTAAGCTTACAATAATATAAAATGCTTTTTTCATTATAGGACTTCGATTAATGGTGGACAATTTGTTACAATATATTCTTCGTTAATCCGATAAAATTTGGTTTTATTGGTAGTTTCTGTTTGTGAAAAACCTGAATAAAATTCTCCTTCATGCTCTCCTTGAACCAAAAATGATTGCACTTCTTTTAAATCCGAAACTTCTCTAAATACCTTCGAGCCATTTGTCCAACCGTGTACACCTGTCCAACCAGCATCTTGTCTATGTACGATACCCATTTTAGCAACACCTTTTATTTTGTGTTCGTTTACTACCCAATCTACAATAGCATAATAATCGTCCCATACTCTAAATTTAGTTGCTTTAATTGGAGCTAAAATTGGATTGTAGATAGAACTAAAAAACATATACAATATTTGATAGCTTGGTATGGCAGGATTAATTTCAAATTCATCACCTTCATCGGGCGAAATTATAAATCAACCATTCCCATTGAGTTTTGAAATCATCTTCCTTTGAATATCTAATTTTAATTTTATCTAAAGGGTGTTCTTTCCCTATAAAACCTTTTTGAATATCTTCAAATTTTATAGGATTAAGACCTTTAAAAAGCTCTTGGCCTTCTTGTGAAAATTCTTCTTCATTTAAGTTATCTATATCCATACTTTTGGGTTTAATTTCTNGGCAAATCGCCTGGGGCGTTGTGCGGGAAGCCCGTAGGGATTTCCGCATAACACACAAATATAAAAAAGGTTTTATATTAATTTTAACAAATCCTTATGAAAACCGCCCACTCCCCTCTCACCGTTCCCCCCGCGTGAGGGATTGCAGCGGAAAGCCCGCAATGCAGCGCAGCGGAATGAGGACTTGCAGCGGAAAGCCCGGCCCGCAGGGACACGCCCAAAAA